>NZ_AKIS01000203.1:0-12553 GCF_000277005.1 Pontibacter sp. BAB1700
AGCCCGGCTTTGTGTTTTTCAGTCAGGAGTGGATGTGCTGGCAACTGACAAACTCGGGAAGCTGGGTATGAGCATAGCCGGCTGTAAAGAGCGCGACCGCATGGTGCTGGAGGCTTGCGCACGCCATCGCATACCTGTCACGGTCAGTATGGGCGGGGGCTACTCCAAACAGATCGCGCACATTGTAGAGGCGCACGCCAATACCTTCCGGCTGGCGCAGCAGCTCTTTTTCTAAACCTAAGGCCTGGACTTCAGCTTATCGTCTTCGCTCTTACCTTTTGCACCAGGCAGTATCAGCTTGAGCACGATATAAATGATCGGGGCCAGTACAAGCACCAGAATCACAAACAGTACAGCCTTAAGCACCTTCACAAAAATAGAGATGATCAGGCTGAGATAATGATGGACACCACGAAGAGGATCCAGAAGTTAAGCGTGCTTTTGTTCATGTCAAAAGGGTTAAGTGAGCGATTCAGCTATACCTGTTGCGGGCGTGCCGCAGCACCAGGTAAATAGCCGGTTGCAGCGTAGCGATTAATGCCAGTGCCAGCCACACATTTGTGACAAACTCGCGGGACCAGGCGAAGTAGAACGCCGCGGCAGCCACAAGTACCGAGAGCAGGTAAGGCATGTTGATCCGTCGCATTATAAGGGAGTTGGTTTGTATACCTTGTTAAGATACTAATTGTTAAGCTTTTTTCAAAAGAAGCTGCCACCGAAAAGCCCACATCCAGCGCAGGCTATACCTGTCTATACCTGCCTGCTGCACTAATTGCTGCAGTTCCTCTCTCCGGAATGCCCGCCAGACTGAAAGCGGTGCGTCATTTTTAACCAGGTAGGAATCTGAGAAAAACCGGGTGAGCAATTTAATAGAATGATAGGCCAGCCAGTGACGGTGCAGGTCGTTGACGATAACGGCTATACCTGCCTGCCGGTGCAGCTGCCGGAACATGTGCACCAGCTGATCATCGGTGAAGTGATGGCAGAACAGGCTGCAAACCACAATGTCGTATTGCTGATGCTGAAAACGCTCTGAAAATACATCGTGCTGCTCCAGTTCTATTTCGGGGAAGCCGCCGCAGCGCTGGCGGGCATACTGCACCATAAAGTCATTGGCGTCTATACCTGTGAGCTGCAGCGGAATGTTTTTGCGGCGGGCCCACTTGGCAATGTGACGCAGCGTGTCGCCACCGCCGCAGCCGATATCGGCCAATCGAAGGGGCGGACCTTTGTGTCCGTCCAGCAGCTGCTCCAGCGCGTCGAGTACCACCTTGTAGCCACCCAGCCAGGTGTTGATCACTTCCAGCTCCTCCAGGTTGCGCCGCAACTCGTCACCCGACAAGTTGAGGTCGTCCATCAGTTCGGCTTGGTTAGACCTTTGCTTCAGCATAGTGCACCTTCAATAGCATCGATTCCAATGTGAGGCCGGGGCCAAAGGCAAAGCTCAGCACCGGTTCATCTTTTTCCTGTGTGGTCAGGCTGGCCATCAGCTCCTTCAGCACAAACAGTACCGTGGCCGACGACATGTTGCCGAACTCGTGCAGCACCCGGTAGGCGAAGCGGTTGTCGTCGCGTGTCAGGCCGAGTTCCTGCTCTATCACCTCGAGTATGCGGCGCCCGCCAGGGTGTATGGCAAACAGCTTGATCTCCGAAACGGTAGTGCGGAGGCCTTGCAGCAAACGTTCTGTGAGTTGTTTGATGCCGTTTTTGATCAGATCCGGAACATACGAGGAGAGGGTCATCTCAAAACCTGTGTCGCCGATGTGCCATGCCATTTCGCGTTTGCCGGCAGGCGCCAGGTCACAGTGGAAAGACTGCAGCTCCAAGCTTACCTCCCGACAAGGCTGCCCCTGCATGAGCACTGCCGCTGCGCCATCGCCAAAGAGCGCGTTCGACACCAGATGGTCCTGCTCCTGATTTTTCTGAAAGTGGATGGTGCAGATCTCGGTGCACACTAGCATCACCCTGGCACTTGGGTCAGCCTTGCAGATGGCGTCGGCCAGCTTAATAGCATTGAATGCTGCATAGCAGCCCATGAAATTAACAGCCGTGCGCTGCACACAGGAGTTCAGTTCGAGTCGCTCCACAAGCTCAATATCGAGACCGGGGGCATACATGCCCGTGCAGCTCACGGTGATCAGGTGGGTAAGGCTCTGCAGGGTAGTATCGCTGACCTGGGCCAGGCAATTGCGAACCGCCTGCTCTGACAGGTCGAGGGCGTGCTTGCGGTATACCTCCATGCGCTGCTGCACCGTGGGGAAGGGCTCGAGGTCATGCGTGTTGGGGAAGAAGGTATAGTCGCCGTTTTGTCGGGTGAAGTCTTCGAGCACGCTGTAACGCTGGCTTATGCCTGATACGCGGTAGAGGGCTTTGAGCTTGCGGCTTCCTTGCTCATCGAGCTGGTGAGCCGCTGCCATAAAATCGGCCACCTGCATCTGAGGGATTTTGTGTGGCGGGTTAGCCGTGCCGATACCGCATATATAGCTTTTCATAAGCTGGTGTGTGCTAAGAATTTGTTTCAAGGCAATTGGAATGCTATGGGCTTGCCCGTCTGTCATAGGTATAGCGGCAACAGGCAAGTAAACACTATGTTTGTGCTTCTTCCTAAAAAGACGCAGCCACAGGTTTGGATAAGTACGAAAGCGACCGTTTTAAGATGTATAGGTTTAGAAAGGCTGACCGTGGGTTTGGCGCATGATCAGGCGCACCGCTGCGGGCAGGTAACGCAGTGTGCCTACCGCCAGCTCCGAGAGCAGCGGGTTGCCAAACAACCGCTGCACGGCACGCCCAACCTGCAAGCGTTGTTCAAACTGCTTTTTCCAAGCCAGGGTATATCCCCTCTCCAGTGACTCCCGATTGTGGCCGTTTTCAAAATAGCGCACCACCTGCTCTGACGCCAGTTTGCCTGCGTGTATGGCCATGGCCATGCCGTTGCCGCAAAGTGGCGTGATCATACCGGCCGCATCACCGCACATCAGCATGTGGTGCTCCACACAGGTTTTAGTGGCGAAGGATATCTCATTGATAACTTCGGGGTGTTCATATAGAAACTCAGCCTCTGCAAAAATGCGGCGAAGGTGCGGGTTCTGCTGCAGTATGGCCTGCTCCATGGCAGGTATAGAACCGTGGCGGCGCAGGTTCTCGCGGGTAGTCAGGTAGCAGAAGCAGTAGCGGCCGTCCTCAATGGCGGAAATGCCGGCATAGCCGTCTTTGAAATTGTGAAGCGCGATCAGGTCGGTGGGCATGTCGAAGCGCAGGTGGTACTTCACGCCGATGTAAGGGGAGCGCCTGGTAAAGTAGGAGCGGTTGAGCTGGCGGTCGAGGGCACTACGTTTGCCGTAAGCGCCAAGTACGATTTCTGCACGAAGGGTGTCGCCGTCCGAGAGTTTTAGTGCAAATCGGTTATCCGTGAACTGCACGTCCTGCACCGCCGTCTGCAGCCTTACCTGCACTCCTTTGGCCAATGCCACCTGGTACAGGAAGTGATCCAGGGTATAGCGGCTTATGCCAAACCCGCCCAGGTCGAGTGGCGACTCCAGCGTAGCCCCTTTGGGAGAGGTGAGCATAAAGCGGGAAATAGAAGCCGGTTGTAGCGTTGCCGGATCAGCTCCGATACTGCGCAAATAGGGAAGTACTTCGTTTGAGACATACTCTCCGCACACCTTATGCAAGGGGTAGGACTTTTTTTCGATGAGCGTCACAGAAAGCCCTCGCCCGGCTAGTGCAATTGCACTGGTTAACCCGGCAAGGCCCCCTCCGATAACCACTATCTGCATAATTGACAAGCTTTATGTTTTAAGTCCAAAAAAACTTTCGGCTATTTAGTGAAAGCATTCGTTCTGGTGCGTAAAATGCAAGAACAAATTATCACTCCAGACGTTAACAATATGGAACAACTTTTGTATATACTAAGAAGGACAAGATCTTAATTTTCAATATGAAGCAAATTATACTTACTCTCTTTTTCTGTATGGCAGTTTTACTGGCACAGGCCCAGGTACGGGAGCCGGCTCCGGGACAAACTGAAACAAAGAATAAGAGCTTAGAGCAACAGGAAAAAGAGGTTGCCATATACCCTAACCCCAACAACGGGGTTTTTACGATTTCGTTTGCCCAGCTAGATGCCCGGCAGGTGGAGTTGCGTATTCTGAATGTGATCGGCAATGAGGTGTATCAGGAAGTGATCAGCCGTCCGGACATTCAGACAACCAAAACCGTAGACCTGACCCGGCTTGCCAAAGGGCTGTACTATGTGAAGATAGAAGCTGAAGGCTACAGTTCTGTCAGAAGGGTTGTAGTTAAATAAGAAAACATGCATTTACAACGAAGGCCGCCCTGCAAGCAGGGCGGCCTTCGTTGTTTTAGGCTTAAAGGGTTTATTCCGGCAGGATGGCCTTGGATACAAAGCCGGTATAAGCGGTAGTGTCGCGGTGCACTCGCGCTTTTACAAACATGGCATCGGAAGTGTCGAGCACCTGGATGAGCTGTGTGGTGTCAAAGTGCAGCAGGCTGTTTGCCTGAAAGCTGGCTGTTTTGTAGACCTCTCCACCAATCAGAGGTCTGGTGGCGTATAGCACGTCTGCAGGGAGCCCTCCGGTCTCGCTGGCTACGGTAGCTTCAGAGTCGTCCGCTTCCATACTCCGCTGTTCGCTGTTGCAGGCCGTAATGCTGACAAAGATAGCCAGCATGCAGGCAGTTAAAGTTGTTTTCATGGTGTTAGAGAGTGGCTTCAGCTCTAATATAGGGAATAAAATATGAAATCGGAAATATAGTGTCGTTGCAAAGTAGCTCAGACTCTTCCTATTAAGTGGAGCCAGTAGGGGTTAGTTCCCCAAATACACTGAAAAATAACTCTTGCATTGGTGGCCCTGTCAGGAATCGAACCTGAATCTAGAGTTTAGGAAACTCCTATTCTATCCATTGAACTACAGGGCCAGGTAATCCGGAATAAGCTTCCGGGCAGCCTGCACAAATTTAGCTTAATTCCGGTTATTTACAAGTTGGACTGCTCCTGCGGGGATTGCTGCTGTGGGGTCGGTTCCACGATAGGTGCATCATACAGGGCGATGGAGATGCCAAAGGCGATTACCGTAAGTACCAATCCCACCATAAAGATGGAGTAGGAGATGCGCAGGATCTTGTACTTGCGGCTCAGTACTTCGCCCAGGTAGTAAATGTCGGTGATCATGTTGGTGTAAAGCGACTTTTTGTCGCGCATGATCTCGTGCATGCCATTCTGGAAATCCTCCAGCGGAATATTAGTGAAGTTACCGAAGAAAAGCAGGTTCACCTTTTTGCTATTGATCTTTTTTCGGTTGAAAGAGAAACTCGTCACTTCGGGCTGCGCTGAGATGATGGCGAAGATGACAGAGCCAAGTGTGGTGAGCAGCAGCATGCCGACGGGTATAAGCAGCGAGCGGTGCTGGGCAAACTCAGCTCCTGTAATGGAGGTCTTGGTACTGAGGTACGTGATGATTACCGACATGATAATGGCGTTAAGGCTGATCATCATGTTGGCCTTGTTATCGGCAATGGCGCTCAGGTTGAGGTGAGTACGATAGGTGTTGCGAAACATAGTCTCGATACCGCGCTTCGGCTGGGCGAGTGTTTCGCGTTGCTCTTTCTCTTCCTTTTTTTTCTTTTTCGACTCTTTGTGCAGCTGGTTACGCTGCTCCTGTATGTTCAGGCCAAGCTGCGCGGCGTATTTATGCTGGGCTTTGGCGGTATAGAAGGTTGTGGAAAGCAGAAATTCCATCTGAAACTGCGCCCACTCCTGATCTGAGAAAAACTTCTCTTTAAAGATCTCCCACTCCACGCGCAGCAGCTCGGCTGTGGCAAAAAATGTTTCTTTGCCAATGTTGGCCATATCTGCATCAATAATAATCTCCTGCAGCAGTGTTTCAGGCTTGGTGCCGTGCCTGGTGGCCATGATGCAATCGGTTACGCGGGTAATGCGCTCAGGCGGGTAGTTGTTTTCCTGCAGCCACGAGGTGGCGAAGCGCACGCTCTCTTCTTCATGTCCGTCGTAAGCGGTTACATAGCCGGTATCATGAAACCAGGCTGCCAGTTCCAGGTCCTGCAGCTCTTCCGGGCTCAGATCGTATAGCTCTCCCAACTGGCGTGCTTCGTTGGCAGTCTCGAAGGTGTGTTTATAATTGTGATAAACAAGCTTTTTAGACAGTTGTTCCTTAAAAAGCCTGAAAACGTACTCACTGGCTTGTTTGACGATATCTTGTTCTTCCATAACGGTGTTTGCCGCCATTGTCAGGTAGCTCTGCAGTAGATGCACAGTTGTGAGCGGCGGTTGAAGGTGGTGCTAGTATTCTTTTGCCGTTACGGTGAATAGCGCTTTTTGTTGAAAAGAGCAATCCCGACGCTCAAAACGCTCTATATAGTGAAGCAATAACTTAATGCCGCCGCCATACGTTATCTATTTCAGCCCGGACGCAACCGTGGCGCACTTTCGGGCTCTGATACCAACCATGCATTACCAAACCCAAGCACCGCTTTCAGTCCTCTCCGTACGGCAGCAAACCCATCGTCAGTCGTTGTGTTTATACCGTCACACTTGCTTTTGCTAGACAGGACATCCCGTACACACAGAACCTTATGAAAAACCGTCTTCACCTTATTTCTGTTATCCTGCGTCCCCTGGCCGTGGGCTTCTTCTTGATACTCCTACAGGCCTGTGCCACCAAAAAACCTTACTACAGCCGTGACGTGCTCAACTGGGAACAGAACGAGCCCAAGCCCGACAACAAAGTAAACTACACCGTGTTCCTGATCGGTGACGTGGGCGCTCCTGACTTAAAGGAACAGGAGCCTTCGCTGAAGCTCATGCAAAAGCAGATGAACGAAGTGGGGGCACAGAGCGCGACCATCTTTTTGGGTGACAATGTGTACCACAATGGCCTGCCTGAGCCGGGCCGTTACGACCGGGAGGTATCGGAGCAGCGCCTCAATGCGCAGCTTGATGTGCTGCGTGGCTATAAAGGAGAGAAGTACATGATCCCGGGCAACCACGACTGGAACCACAGCGGCCGCGGAGGTATAGAGTATGTGGTGCGCCAGCAAAACTACGTGAACGAGTACCTCACCGAAGAAGGCATAGTGGTAGGAGGCGATTTTTACGTGCCCGGCGATGCTTGCCCCGGCCCTTATGAGGTGAAAATAAGCGATGACGTGGTACTGATTGCGCTCGACTCTGAGTGGTGGCTGCACCCCTGGGAGCGTCCCTACGGTGCCGGCAGCAACTGCTGGGCCTCTACAGAGGCCGACTTGCTGGTGAAGCTCGAAGACATTATTGAAAAGCACCAGGGCTCTAATATCGTGGTAGTGGCGCACCACCCTTTGTTTACCCGTGGAAATCACGGCGGCTTCTTCACCCTGAAAGACCACGTTTTCCCCCTCACCATGCTACGAGACTGGATCTACCTGCCGCTGCCTGTGATCGGGTCCATCTATCCTTTTGCCCGCAAGTACGGCGGCATCCTGCAGGATATTCCGCACCCACGCTACACGGCTTATATCGAAGGGCTGCTCAACATATTTGATAAGTATGATAACATCGTGTACGCCGCAGGACACGAGCACTCGTTGCAGCACTACAAGTACAACAACCTGACGCACATCGTAAGCGGCTCAGGCTGTAAGACACAGCATGTAAAGCCGGGTGGCACGGCCATGTATACCCACGAAGTAAAAGGTTTTGCCAAACTGCTTTACTATGAAAATGGAGAAGCCTGGGTAGAGTACTGGACGCCGGTGGGCGATGGTTCAGAGGGCACCATGACTTTCCGGACGCCGCTCTATGCCAAGGAGCCCCGCCGCAAGAGAGGAGCTGTGGTCGATGAGACCAACTACGCTGACAGCACCATTGTAGTCGCTGCCAATGACGACTACATCGCCAGAGGCCTGCGTCGCACGCTGCTGGGCGAGCCACTACCGCCGCGAATGGGCCACCCCCGTGGAAGTGCCACTGTTGGATATGCGCAACGAAATGGGTGGTCTCACCCCATACCAGAAGGGTGGAGGCAAACAGACAGCCTCCCTGAAAGTGCGCAACCCGGATGCTCGGGAGTATACCCTGCGCACCGTTGACAAAGACCCGACAATGGCCTTGCCGGAGTACCTGCGCCAAACCGCCGCCAAGGCGTTGCTGCAGGACCAGGTATCGGCCCAGCACCCTTATGGTGCATTGGCTATACCTAAGCTGGCAGATGCCGCAGGCGTGTTTCACACCAATCCCAAACTGGTATACATTCCCCAGACGCCCTACCTGCGCCAGTACATGGATGAGTTCAGCAACACACTGGCCTTTCTGGAAGAAGACGCTGACGAAAACCACGAGGACGTGGAGAGCCTGGCTTTGCCGAAAACCTGGTGGGTACCGATAAGGTGCTGAAAGAGCTGCGGCAGGACAATGATAATCAGGTAAATCAGCAGGAATTCGTGCGAGCCCGCCTGTTCGACATGCTCGTCGGCGACTGGGACCGTCACGAGGGACAGTGGCGCTGGAAAGAGGAGAAGACCGACAGTGGCAAGGTATACATCCCGGTGCCCGAAGACCGTGACCAGGTGTTTTTCAAAGCAGATGGAGTAATACCCTGGCTGGCTACCCGTAAGTGGGGCGTGCGCAACGTGCAGAACTTTAGCCACGACTTCCGCGACATTGTAGGACTCAACCTGAGCGCCCTCACCATCGATCGCTCCTTTACGCCAGCCATCACGCGACAGGACTGGATTCGCATTGCCGAGGAGATAAAAGCAGGTGTGACCGATCAGGTGATAGAAGAGGCCATCAACCAATGGCCGGCAGAGGTGCGGGCGATATCAGGTAATGAGATCAAAGCCAAGCTGCGCTCCCGCCGCGACAAGCTGCCGCAGGCGGCAGAGGCCTACTACGAGCACATCTCTGAAATGGTGGATGTAGCCGGCAGCGACAAGCACGAGCACTTTGTGGTGAACCGCCTGAACGACGAGGAAACGCACCTGACGGTATACAAGATCAATAAAGAAGGCGAACTGCGTGACACTTTGTACAAACGCACCTTCTACACCTCCGAAACCAAAGAGCTGCGCCTGTACGGGCAGCGTGGCAAAGATATGTTTGAGGTGAATGGGGATGTGAACAAAGGAATAATTGTGCGCATTATCGGTGGTAACGACGAAGACGTGATCAGCGATAACTCACGCGTGGCTGGTCTTAGAAGACACACGGTGGTGTATGACACGAAGGAGGGCAACGTGTTCAACTTCGGGCCAGAAACAAAGGACCAAACCAGCATCAGTCCGGATGTGAACTTCTATGACCGTGATAATCACAAACTGCCTTACCTGGGCCCTCGTTTGTCGCTGGAATATAACGTGGATGACGGGCTGTTTATAGGGGCAGGGGTGCTGGCACGCACACATAAGTTCCGCAAATCGCCTTATGCGGCGGAACACCTGCTGGAGGGAAATTACGCCTTTTACACCAACTCCTTTAACGTGCGCTATGCCGGCGATATCCGACAGGTATTCGGCAACTGGAACATCGGGGTAAACGCCGCCATACAGGGGCCGCAGTACCAGCGCAACTTCTACGGCTACGGTAATGATACCCGACAGCAGGACGGACTGGATGACTCCTTTTACCGTGTCCGGTTTAAGCGGGTGAACGTAGGAGCGACGCTCAATAACAACTTAGCGCCATTCTTTAAAATCGGTATAGGGCCGACTTACGACCGCTTCCGGGTGGTGAACTCTGAGCAAGACACATACCTGGTGAACGAGGCAATGAATGGCCGTTTAGAACCGGGGACCTATGACTTTGAGCAGGACCGCTTTGAGTCGCAGCATTATGTAGGGCTGATGGCTTTTGCTGATCTGGACGTGCTGGGCGAGGGCAATCAGAAGAACCCGCGCATTGGGATGCGCCTGCACAACCGCCTGAGTTACAACAAGCAGACAGACGGCGAAGGACTCAGCTATACCCATGTAAGCTCTGAGTTCGCCTTTTACCTGACGCCTAACTTCCCATTCCAGCTCACCTGGGCGGGGCGTCTGGGGGCAGCGCATAATTTCGGTGACTTCCGCTTCTATCAGGCCAACACGCTGGGTGGCATGGACAACATGCGCGGCTACCGCCGTACCCGGTTTGCCGGCCGCAGTGCGATCTTTGCCAATGCCGAGGCCCGCCTGTCGCTTTTCGACTTCAACCTATACCTGACGCCGGGCCGACTGGGCGTGCTGGGCTTGTATGACGTAGGCCGAGTGTACTACGATGGTGAGCGCGACGCTGCCTTCTTCCGCAGTTTGCACACGGGCATCGGGGGAGGCGTGTGGGCCGATATCATGCAGAAGAACGTGATTGTGCTGACCTATGCCAAAGGCGACGTGGAGAGGCTGTGGACATTAAGCTTCGGCTTTTTATTCTAAAATAATCTAAAGACGTATAGCAAAAAGTGCCGTGATTCAGGCACTTTTTGCTTTTACCGCTCCTTAACAAGCCTTAAACTATGAAATTAATCCTGCCTAAATTACTCCTTATACCTTTGCTCCTGATAGGAGAACAAGCACTAGCCCAGGAAACTGAACGGGACCTGATGGATGTGCAGAAACAAACGATAGATTACGCCAGCCCGGGGGTGCGGGGTATGGGCCGAAGCCGTGGCATTGTGATCGGCTATGAGCGTCTGCCGCAATTCGATATGGAGTCGGAGTCAGATCACCCGGAGGTGGGCAATGGGCGTGCGCGGGTACGGCGGCACAATAAGTTTTTTGTGCGGGCATTGGCTCCGATCATGAACAAGCCTAATAACAAGCTGATCCTGGGTATAGACCACAAATTTGAGGAGTTCAACTTCGAGAGTGTATCACCGGCTTCCTACAGCCTTTACCGTAACCTGGAAGACAAAAACCTGAAGAGCCTGGGCTTGCAGCTGGCTTTCCTGCATTCGTTTGATGAGGTACGCTTTATGCTGGTGCGAGCAAAAGGTGAACTGAACGGGGACTATACCCGCGACAACGTAAACGTATCAGACTACCTGAAAACAACCGTGGACCTGGCCTATGGCTGGAAACGCAGCCTGATTTTGCCTGGGGTGTGGGCCTGCAGCTTGGCTATACCTTCGGGCGTCAGCGTATCTATCCGGGCATTATGTACAACCGCACCTTCAACGATCGCTGGGGCGTGGAGTCCATCTTCCCGGCTAACCTGCGGGTTCGCTACAATGTGTCCGAAAAAACACTGCTCTATACCGGCTACCGCATTGAGGGTGCCAGTTACAACCTGTACGCCGACGAACCGCCGCTCTCACAGTTCAACGACATTGAGCTGCGCCGCACCGACATTAAGGCGCTGTTGCGACTGGAGCAGGAGATCTATGACTTCCTGTGGTTTGCCGTGGAAGGCGGCTTCCGGCAGTACTACCGCCACCGTGCTTTTGATGTAGTAGGCTCTCGCGACGAGCTGATTACCAATACCCTGGCCGGAGCAGGCTACATCGGTATAGAACTCTATGCAGTGCCGCCCCGCAAGCTGCTGGAGCGTAGTCAGAACAGATAAGTAACTCAGGTCTAGGTATAGCAAAGCCCGACCCGCAGGTATAGCGAGTCGGGCTTTGTTGCTTTGGGGGGCCTACTTCTATTTGCTTGCCGACTCCATACCTGCCGGGATCAGACTGCGCAGATACTCGTAGGTAGCATACTGTGATCGGATATGGGTAGGGCTTACCTGCTCTACATAGCTGTTGTCGATATCGCGAGCCTTGGTATCATCAGCCAGCTGATAGTCTATGATCGTGCGCAATTCCTGGATCAGATCCTTCTGCAGGATCGGGAAAGCCACTTCCACCCGGCGGCTTAGGTTTCGGACCATCCAGTCAGCGGACGCCACATAGTACTCCTCTTTGCCATTGTTGTGGAAGATGTATACCCGCGCATGCTCCAGATAACGGTCCACGATGCTGCGCACCTGTATGTTCTCGCTCAGCCCCTCTACCCCCGGCACCAGGCAGCAGATGCCCCGCACCAACAGATCTATCTTCACACCGGCCTGGCTGGCGGCATACAGTTTCCTGATCATGCGCTCGTCCTGCAGGGCATTCATTTTGAGGATCATAGAAGCAGGCTTGCCTTTTCGGGCATTTTTGATTTCCCGGTTGATCATCTCCACAAAGCGGTCCCGCATGTTGATGGGCGCCATCAGCAGTTTCTTGAACTTCTTGTCATGCTGGCGATCGATGAAGAAGTTGAAGACCTGCTCCACATCCTGCGTGATCTCCTTGTGGGAGGTGAACAGCGCGTGGTCAGCATAAATCTTGGAAGTGTCTTCATTGTAATTGCCGGTGCTCAGGTAGGCGTAGTTCACCAGTTTGCCGTCCTCGTTGCGGGTGATCAGGCCCAGCTTGGTGTGTACCTTGAGATCAGGCAAGCCCAGTATCACATTAGCTCCGGCCTTTTGCAGCTTGCCTGCCCAGAAGATGTTAGACTCTTCATCAAATCGGGCCTTGAGTTCTACTACTACCGTTACCAGTTTTCCATTCTTGGCAGCTTTTACCAGCGACTTAGC
>NZ_AKIS01000204.1:0-2135 GCF_000277005.1 Pontibacter sp. BAB1700
CAATTCTTTAGATATCTCAATTTTCATTTTTAAATCGCTAATGTTAAGAAAAGCCTAGGTATTAGTTTTTATTACAATATTACAATTTTTGATATATGGGTTTAGCATTTTTGTACCAATGAAAGGCTATTTGTATTCCTTGATGTACTGAAAATGCAGGTTTATAATTAATAAGTGTTTTCGCTTTACTGATGTCTGCTAAACTATGTCTTACATCCCCTTTTCTTTCCTCACGATATTCAGCAAGCAAAGCTATCCCTGCAATTTCATTAATTCGCTCCCATAACTGATTAAGTGTAGTCCGTTCACCAAAAGCAATATTGACTACTTCATGTTGCTTTACATTTTCGACTAACATCGCCTTAACATTTGCCTGAACCGCATTCTCTACAAATGTAAAATCCCTACTTGTCTCACCGTCACCATTAATATAAGGTGCTTCCTGCTGAAGGGCGGCTTCAATAAATAGTGGAATCACCGCAGCATAAGGACCCTTTGGGTTTTGCTTTGGTCCGAAAACGTTAAAATACCTTAATCCTATTGTATGAAAATCAAAAGTCTTTGAAAACACACTCGCATATAACTCATTCACATACTTTGTGACAGCATAGGGAGATAGCGGGTTACCAATTTTATCCTCCACCTTAGGGAGTCCTGGATGATCACCATATGTACTCGAACTAGCTGCATATACAAAGCTTTTTACCCGGGCATCTCTAGCTGCTACTAGCATATTTAAGAAGCCAGTAACATTTACTTCATTGCTTGTAATTGGATCATTTATGGACCGGGGTACAGAACCAAGTGCAGCCTGATGAGATACGAAATCAATTCCTTGGAGTGCTTCGCGGCATGTTTCTAAGCTTCGTATGTCACCTTCTATCAGTTCAAAGGCTGGATGGCTCCTGAACTCCTCTATATTTGCGTGAGTGCCAGTTGAGAAATTGTCTAGTACTCTTACCTTACCAGCTCCGTATTTGAGTAGGTATTCAACAATATTGGAGCCTATGAAGCCTGCTCCTCCTGTAATCAGGAAAGTACTTTGGCTTAAGTCTTGTGTGTGGTAGGGGATGTTATACATATCCATTCTCGTTAAATAAGTTTGAAGTATCGGGTCAAACCACCCCTACCCCTCCTTAGCCAAGGGGGACCTTAATTTTTTTTAAAGACGGGCGTCGGAGAGTTCTTTTGGGAGAACACCTTTAACGTCGTATATGATGGCTTTTTCTTTACAGAGAATGTTCAGATCAAGTGACTTGAACTCGTTATGGGAAACTGCCAGGATGATCGCATCACAGTCAGTCACACCATTTAATTCTTTTACGGAGTCCCAGCCATACTCGTGCTTCACTTCTGCTGGCTCGGCCCATGGGTCATAAATCGTGATGTTAGTATCGTAGTCTTTGAGTGTGTGTAGGATATCCACTACTTTCGTATTACGCACATCCGGACAATTCTCTTTGAAAGTGATTCCAAGCACAAGGATTTTGGCTCCTTTTACAGGTATGTCCTTCTTCACCATCAATTTAATCACTTCATGGGCTACATATTCGCCCATACCATCATTAAGACGGCGCCCGGCCAAAATGATCTCTGGGTGATAACCGGCTTCCTGAGCTTTTTGTGCTAAGTAGTAAGGATCTACACCTATACAGTGTCCACCTACCAGACCAGGTTTAAATTTAAGGAAGTTCCACTTCGTACCAGCTGCTTCTAAAACTTCATCTGTGTCGATACCCAGGCGATTGAAAATCTTCGCCAACTCGTTAACAAAGGCAATGTTAATATCGCGTTGCGCATTTTCAATAACTTTGGCGGCTTCAGCAACTTTGATGGAAGCTGCTTTATGCGTACCCGCTGTGATCACGCTTCTGTAGAGTTTATCTACCTTCTCTGCAGTTTCAGGTGTAGAGCCGGAAGTGATCTTTAGAATTTTTGCAACTGTGTGCTCCTTATCTCCTGGGTTGATTCGTTCTGGTGAATAACCGGCATAGAAGTCTTCATTAAACTTCAAACCAGACACTCGCTCCAGTACCGGCACGCACTCTTCTTCTGTTACACCTGGATAAACAGTAGATTCATAGATCACGATGTCCCCACGTTTTAATACTTTTCCCACTGTTTCGCTGGCCTTA
>NZ_AKIS01000205.1:0-6613 GCF_000277005.1 Pontibacter sp. BAB1700
AAGGAAAAGAAGAAGAACAAGAAAAAAGCCAAGCAGGAAGTAACCACCACGCAGGCTACCCCGGCTGTTAAAAAAGACGACAACGGTGTAAAACCATATGCCAGCGTCATCACTCCCAATGCCGTAACCGACGAAGGCCTTTTTAAGGTGCACCGCATTGACGAGAAATACTTTTACGAAATTCCAGATACGCTCCTGAACCGCGACATGCTCATGGTGAGCCGTATCGCCAAAACAGCCACAAACCTCGGCTACGGTGGTGAGGAACTCAATCGCCAGATGCTGCGCTGGGAAAAGAAAGGCAACCGGATTTTGCTGCGCCTGATTTCTTACCAGAACGTGGCAAGCGACACGCTGGAGATCTTCCACTCCGTGCAAAACTCCAACCTGGCTCCTGTTATCCAGGCATTTGACATCAAAGCTTTTAACAACGGTGCTTCGGTGGTAGAGGTGACTGACTTCTTCTCGAAAGACGTGCAGGCCCTCGGCTTGAACAAACGCCAGCGTGAAACGCACAAAGTAAAGAAACTGGATGATAAGCGCTCTTTTGTGGAGGGCATCAAGAGCTTTCCGCTCAACATTGAGGCACGCTCATTGATGACTTACGAGGCGACTGATCCGCCAGCCAACTCCAATGCAGGTACAATCACGGTAGAGCTGAATCACTCCATGCTTCTGCTGCCGAAGGTGCCTATGCCTGCCCGTCGTTTTGATGAGCGTGTAGGTTACTTCACCCTGTCGCAAACCGACTACGGTACTGACGAGCAACGTGCTGCCAAGCGCCGCTACATTGTACGCTGGAAACTGGAGCCGAAAGACAAGGAGGCTTATGCACGCGGCGAACTGGTAGAGCCGATAAAGCCGATCGTTTACTACATCGACCCGGCCACCCCAATGAAGTGGCGCCCATACCTGAAGCAGGGTGTAGAGGACTGGAACAAGGCTTTTGAGGCGGCAGGCTTCAAGAATGCCATCATTGCCAAGGACCCTCCTACCCCGGAAGAAGATCCGGAGTTCAGCACCGAAGACGCACGCTACTCTGTTATCCGCTACTTCTCTTCTGAGACGCAGAATGCCTATGGCCCTAACGTGCACGACCCGCGCTCCGGCGAGATCCTGGAGAGCCACATCGGCTGGTACCACAACGTGATGAACCTGCTTCGCAACTGGTACTTCGTGCAGACAGCTGCCATCAACCCGGATGCCCGCAGCATTAAATTCAAGGACGAAGTGATGGGTGAACTGATCCGCTTTGTGTCTGCCCACGAGGTAGGCCATACCCTGGGTCTGCCGCACAACATGGGCTCCAGTGCTGCTTACCCGGTAGAGAAACTGCGCGATGCGAAGTTCACGCAGGAAATGGGCACAGCCCCTTCTATCATGGACTACGCCCGCTTCAACTACGTGGCGCAGCCGGAAGACAAAGGTGTTGCCCTGATGCCAGGTATAGGCGTGTATGACAAGCATGCGGTAAGATGGGGCTATACCTACTTCCCGGAGATGAACGGTTATGACAATGTAGCCAAACTATCGAAGTGGATTCTCGAGAAAGAAAACGACCCGATGTACCGCTTCGGCCGTCAGCAGGGTAATCCGGTAGACCCGTCTTCACAGACCGAGGACCTGGGCGATGACGCCATGCTGGCCAGCCACTACGGTATCCTGAACCTCAAGCGCATCATGCCAAACCTGATGGAGTGGACGAAGGAGGAGAACAAGAACTACGACGACCTTCAGGAGATGTACACCCAGGTACTGGGTCAGTGGAACCGCTACATGGGCCACGTAACGGCTAACGTCGGCGGGGTGTACGAGAACTACAAGACCTACGACCAGAAGGGCGACGTGTACGCTGCTGTACCGAAAGAGAAGCAGCAACGTGCCATGAAGTTCATCAACGAGCAGGGCTTTGCCACTCCTACCTGGATGCTGGACCAGAACATCCTGCGTAAGATCGAATCGGCTGGTGCGGTGGAGCGTATCCGCACGGCGCAGGTGAACATCTTGAACAATGTGCTGGAGCCAGGCCGCATGCAGCGCCTGCTGGAGTCACAGGCGGCACTGGGCAGCAAGACCTATACCTTGCCGGAAATGATGGCTGACCTGCGTAATGGCGTGTGGTCTGAAATCGGCAGCGGCAAAACGGTGGACATGTACCGTCGCAACCTGCAGCGCGGCTACCTGGATCGTATGGAGTACCTGATGAAGGAAGAGCAGCGCTCAGTCCCTAGCGGCGCACGTGCCTTCATGGGCTTCACACAGGTGAACGTGTCGCAGTCGGATATCCGTCCGATGGTACGCGGCGAGCTGACGGCCCTGCGCAACCAGATCAAAGCCTCCTTGCCAAAGACGAAGGATAGCATGACGAAGTACCACTTGCAGGATGCACTGGTACGTATTGACAACATCCTGAACCCGAAAAGTTAAATTTCCTGTTTTTGTATGATACAGAAAGCCCCGGCCACTTTGGCTGGGGCTTTTTATTTATAGTATTTGTTGAATGTTAAGAAAGATATCCTATGCAATTTCAGAACAATGGGAATCGGTGCCACAAAATCAAATATATCTTGTACCTTTGTAGCCCATAAAGTTTAACCTAACTTATGGCTGCTAAATATATTTTTGTTACAGGAGGCGTTACCTCCTCTCTTGGTAAAGGTATCATCTCCGCTTCTCTTGCTAAGTTGCTGCAGGCAAGGGGCTTCTCTGTAACAATCCAGAAATTCGACCTTATATCAACATCGACCCGGGCACGCTCAACCCCTATGAGCATGGCGAATGTTTCGTGACCGAAGACGGCGCAGAGACTGACCTGGACCTGGGCCACTACGAGCGTTTCCTGAATGTGCCTACTTCTCAGGCGAACAATGTGACTACCGGTCGCATCTACTACAATGTGATCACGCAGGAGCGCGAGGGTGCTTACCTGGGCAAAACCGTGCAGGTAATTCCCCACATCACAGACGAGATCAAACGCCGCATGCTGCTGCTTGGCGAGTCCGGTGAATACGACATCGTGATCACGGAGATCGGCGGTTGTGTGGGCGATATCGAGTCGTTGCCATTTATTGAAGCTGTTCGTCAGCTGCGCTGGGAATTGGGGGTAAATGAAACCTGTGTGATTCACCTGACCCTGGTGCCATACCTGAAGGCAGCCGGTGAACTGAAGACAAAACCAACACAGCATTCGGTGCGTGACCTCTCCGAGGCCGGTGTGCAGCCAGACATCCTGGTTTGCCGTTCCGAGCATCATATACCTACTGATCTGCGCAAAAAGATCGCGCTGTTCTGTAACGTGAAGCAAAACTCTGTGATCGAGTCGATCGATGCGGAAACAATATATGACGTGCCGCTGCTCATGCGCAAAGAGAAGCTGGATGAGCGCGTGATCGCGAAACTCAAGCTGCCGCACAAAAGTGAGCCGGAACTTGAAACCTGGAAAGAATTCCTTGGTCGGCTCAAGAACCCTACCGCAGAAGTTAAAATTGGTCTGGTGGGCAAGTATGTGGAGCTGCCGGATGCCTACAAGTCCATTGTGGAGTCTTTCGTGCATGCCGGTGCAGCCAACGAGTGCAAGGTGAGCATCAAGTGGTTCCAGTCGGAGAACATCAATGACGAAAACGTAGCTGGCCTGCTGCAAGGTATGGACGGTGTGCTGGTGGCCCCTGGCTTTGGTGAGCGCGGCTTTAAAGGTAAACTGGAGGCGATCCGGTTTGTGCGGGAAGCAGGTATACCGTTCCTGGGCATCTGCCTGGGCATGCAGTGTGCCGCCGTAGAGTTCGCCGCAACGTGCTGGGGCTGGAGGGCGCCGCTTCCACTGAGATGGATCCAAACACGCCATACCCGGTGATTGACATGATGGAAGACCAGAAGCAGATCACACAAAAAGGCGGCACCATGCGACTGGGTGCCTATACCTGTGAACTAAAGAAGGGCTCAAAAGCATTTTCTATTTATGGCAAGTCCAAAATTTCGGAGCGCCACCGTCACCGTTACGAGTTCAACAACAAGTTCTTAGCCGATTATGAGAATGCCGGCATGGTAGCTTCGGGCATAAACCCGGACACAGGACTGGTAGAAGTGATCGAGCTGCAGAACCACCCGTGGTTTGTGGCAGCACAGTACCACCCGGAGTTGAAGAGTACCGTCCTGAATCCGCACCCGCTTTTCGTGAAGTTTGTGAAAGCGGCTATGAATTACACTAAATCTAAATAAGCATTAACCAACACTCATTATTATTTTCATTAGATGGATAGAAATCAAGCTATTGGCTTTGGATTGATTGCCGTGCTCCTGCTGGCTTACTCCTTCTTCTTCTCGGGAACGAACGAAGAAGCCAACACTCCGGCATTTGACCAGACAGCCAAGGTAGAGCAGGTGCAGACGGGACCCGCTCCTGTAGCCGAGGACGACTCGCTGGCACAGGTGCGCCGCGCCGCCGCGTTGGGCACTTTCAGTGCAGCCGCTACCGGTGAAGCCAGCACCACCACCCTTGAGAACCAAAACATGGTGGTGACCTTCAACAGCAAAGGTGGCCAGGTAGAGGAAGTGGTCCTGAAGAATTATAAAGACTACAGAGGCAACACCCTGGTACTGTTTGACCGCGAAAGCAGCCAGACCGACGTGCAGTTCACCACAAACGATGGTAAGAACATCCGCCTGTCAGACCTGTTTTTCACACCGTCTGAAGTGCAGACTGTGAACGTAGGCGAAGTTCCTGCTCAAACCATCACGTACCGTGCTGACCTGGGCAATGGCCAGACCATTGATCAGATCTATACCTTGTTCGACAATAGCTTCCAGGTAGGTTATAAGCTGGATTTCAAAGGCCTTGACAACCAGATCAGCGGCAATAACGTGACCATGATCTGGAACGATAACCTGAAGCAGCTTGAGAAAGACATCACGCAGAACCGTGCCAAGTCTACCATCAACTATTACACGGCTGACGAGAGCTTCGACTACCTGTCTATCTCAGAAGGGACGGAAACAGAGACGATCACGGAGCCGATGAAGTGGGTGGCTAACAAGCAGAACTTCTTCACAGCGGGTATCATCGCTGCCAACACCTTCTCTGGTGCTAAACTGGAGGCGGTGACCAATCCGGCTGACACGACTGTTGTAAAGACACTGAACTCCCAGATACTTATCCCGACGGCTGACCTGCTGAGCGGCAAAGGCGAGTTTACCTACTACTTTGGTCCGAATGACTACAAGATCCTGAAGCACATGGGCAACGAGTTCAACAAGAACCTTGACCTGGGCTGGGGCATTTTCTCGTGGGTGAACAAGTGGATCATCATCCCGGCTTTTGACTTCCTCGAAAACTACATCGGCAATTACGGCATTATCATCATCCTGCTGGTACTGTACATCAAGCTGATCCTGTTCCCGCTGACGTACAAGTCCTTCCTGTCGATGGCCAAAATGAAGGTGCTGAAGCCTGAGATCGATGCCATTAAGGAGCGTAACGACGGCGATATGCAGAAGACGCAGATGGAGACCATGAAGCTGTACGGCGAAATGGGCGTGAACCCGCTGAGCGGCTGTATTCCGATGCTGCTGCAGATCCCGATCCTGTTTGCGATGTTCAACTTCTTCCCGAACTCGATCGAACTGCGCCAGGAAGCATTCCTGTGGGCGGATGACCTTTCAACCTATGATGTGTTCGCCAGACTGCCGTTCACGATTCCTTTCTATGGCGACCACGTGAGTATGTTCACCTTGCTCATGACGGCTTCGACGATCCTCTATACCTGGTCTAACAACCAGATGAACACGATGCAGGGTCCGATGAAGATGTATACCTACCTGATGCCGATCATCTTCATGTTCGTGCTTAACTCCTTCCCGGCAGGTCTTTCATTCTACTACTTCGTATCGAACATGGTGACTTTCGGTCAGCAGGCGCTTATCCGCAAGTTTGTGGACGAAGGCAAGATCAGAGCGAAACTGGAAGAGAACCGTGACAAGCGCAAAGAGAAGAAGAAAACCGGCGGTCCATCTTTTACAGAGCGTATGCAGGAGGCCATGCGTGCCGCAGCCGACAAAGAGCAGCAGCGTCGCAACAACCCGAAACTCAAAAAATAAGCATTCACGTGCTATACCTTACAGGAAGCCCCGAAGCAGTTCGGGGCTTTTTTGTTTGACCATCTTCGCTGCTTTGCGTATAGCCCTATACCTATATTAGAAACATGCGAAAGAACACACTACCCTACCTCCTGCTGCCACTGTCTTTTGTGGCCGTACTTGGAGCTGCCTGTCAGCAACAGACAGACGAAGAGAAGACCATTGCCAGCACACACCCGAAGCTGGAAGAGCACCTGCAACGTGACACGGTGCGCATGCCTATCACATCAGAAGAGAACCCGGAACTATACCAGCGCTACCGCCTGCGTATGGAGGCTTACCAGAGTGACGAGGCATTTCGGGTGCAGGAGACTTACCAGGGCCACTTAGCCCCTTTGGATGAAGCTAGCCATGCTGATGTCCGACAGTACCGCTCAGCCCTGCAGGAAGGCCTGAAACAAGGTATAAACTTTGCCGGCAGGTATACAGTGGTTACCGTTGGCTGCGGCACCACCTGCCAGGAGCACTACGTGGTAGACCGGCA
>NZ_AKIS01000206.1:0-3342 GCF_000277005.1 Pontibacter sp. BAB1700
TTAAAAGATAATTATACCTTAGGTAGAGTAAAAAATAAAGATTTGTACAATTTCTTTATTGAATTCGAAACAGCTAGGCAGAAAAATAATAGAATCTCTGAAGATAATACAGACTATGATCTAGATTTAGCTAAGTATCATACAGCATGTATAAATAGTCCTGATAGTGAATCAGGCATAAGAGATCGTCATGAAATTTTACTTAAGAAATTCTTTCTTAAGCATAAAAATGTTGAGACAAAGGATAATCAAAGAGGATTTACTCAAACTCAAAAAGAAGCTATTTACTATCTTAATAATAGGCAGTGTACTGGATATAGTGAGGTAGAATGTCCTGTAAAAGGCCATACTCTAGGTTTTACAGAGTTAGAATATGATCACATTATAGAACATAGTAATGGAGGAGCTACAGCTGTTGAGAATGGTCAGCCTTATGCCCAGAGTGTCATAAACACAAAACAAGAAAATATGTAAGCAAGGTTGTAGCGTTATAGTTTCTGCACCACTTTTTCTTTACATGAAGCCTATAGTTGTCTAATAGCAGCTATAGGCTTTCTTTTTATAGTATTCTATGTCATTAAGCTTATTTGTTTAGAAGCCTCTCTTTCAAGTATTCTATTTTCTTTATATATTAATGCATGGTTACAAAAAACCTTAATTTATTAAAAATTGAACTACATTAATCATACAGTTTAGCTTGTACAAACTTATTAACTACCTCACATGGAATACATCATCGATAAGTCCGTAAAACAACAAGTGCTTCAGTTGATGGGCAAAGGTGGGCAATACCAAAGAGCCGCTGAATCAGCTAAGAAAATATTTGGATCCATTAAGCTTGATGATGCAGAACCTTTCAAAGGTGTGCCGTTAACGAACCATGGTGAAACTCGCATTAAGTATTGTATCAAATATGACCTATCAGGTTTCTGCCGCCTTATTACTATTCAAAATCAGGGCAAGTGTTTTATTAAATTTTTAGGTACACACGACGAATGTGATAAGTGGTTGAATAGCCATAGAGGTCTTAATATCGCAGTAGATACCAAAACTGGAGAGGCTAAAGACGTTTATATAAGCGGTAATAAGGATAATCCAGAAGAAAGAATTGTAGCTGATTCGGATTACTCTAAAGGTAAACTTTTTGAGAAGCTAGGAGACTGGTATTTTGATAAAATAGCCAAAGATGTAGATAGAGCTTTAATCCGAAAATTTGAAGCGTTAGATTCTATCTCGGATGAAGATGAGATATTAGAGCTTTGTAAAGCAATTCCTGATAAGGAGCTGGAAGACGTATTCTTTGATGCCTTTATCAGCCTTAGAGCAGGTGATGTAGACAGTGCCAAAAACAGAATTAGAACTTATCTTGATGAGCTAGGCTTGCTAGAAAATTTACCTGCAGAAGAGCTTAACAAAATTGTTTCAAACGATCAGTACCTGCACTTTGAGGATATGGACCCATGGGAGCTCAAAACACTGATGGAAAACCATACCTGGCACGATTGGATGCTGTTTATGCACCCAGCCCAGAAGGTAGTAGTTGATGCAGACTATAATGGACCAGCCAGATTGATGGGCGTGAGTGGATCCGGTAAAACTTGTGTAATTGTTAGAAGAGCTGTAAGACTGGCCAATAAGTATCCAGGTGAAAAGATTTTAATTCTGACACTTAACCGATCCTTAGCATTATTGATTAAAGATCTGATCAAGATCTATGTAGCCCCTTTTGATGAGAGAGAAGCCCTGGAAAATAATATTAAAGTTTACTCTTACTGGGAGCTTTGCCGTGAGTATCTGTTGCAGCACGATACTAATCCGCTGGCACATAAAATGTATACGGATATTGTTGAAAAGCATAATGAGAACATAGACGAAGCTTGGGAGCGATGGTATAGGTGTATGGACAATAATGACGAGGCAAAAGTTTTGTTCCCTGTGCATCAAACATTACTGTTACGAAGCATATACCCACAAGATTATATACGCCAAGAGTTTGATTGGATAAGAAGTGCCTTTTCAAAAGAAGATAGACATAAATACTTAGAGGTAGAAAGAGAAGGAAGAGTCGTATCTATAGCGAAAGAAAATAGACAATTGATACTGGATGGTCTCAAGGCGTGGGAAGAACATATGGCTTTTATTGGCATGATTGATTATCTGGGCCTTTCCCAAAAAGTGATGGACTATATAGATAAGATAACTCCTGAGTACAGATGTATTTTAGTAGATGAAGTACAAGACTTTGGTACCATAGAACTGAAAGCTGTTAGAAAGTTGGCTGCTGAAGCAGAGAACGATCTGTTCTTATGTGGTGACATTGCGCAGGTAGTACATACAAAGCACCATAAGATTACGCACGCCGGTGTCAGCATTCAGCCTAAAAACTTTCTTAAGATAAATAAGAACTACAGAAATAGTCGTGAGATTCTGGCCGCTGCTTATGAAGTATTCAAAAATAATACTTCGGCAGATTCTTATAAGATGGATGGCTTTAACGTGCTAGACCCTGAGTTTGCCAACTTCTCCACGGCAAAGCCTTTTTTACGGAAAACAAGTAGCTTGAAAAACAGCTTGAACTTCTCACTCACTTATCTCGAAGAGATTCTGGATAAAAGTAAAAATGAAAAAGGGTGCATTGCCATCTGTGGCTACTCCTACTTCGATATTCAACATTTAGGTCGAGTTATTGGTAAGCCAGTACTTGATGGGAAAATGAATTTAACAGAAGGAAACATTTTCCTTTCTGATCTGGAAAATACCAAAGGTTTTGAATTTGATCGCATGTTGATTATCAACTGTAATAAACATGTTATTCCAAATCCAGAATATCCTGAAGAAGAATGGTTTAGGGAGATATCCAAGTTCTATGTAGCCATGACCAGAGCTAAAAAAGAACTGGTACTCACGTATCATGACGAAATATCAGGCTTATTTGATAACTGCCT
Organism: Pontibacter sp. BAB1700; assembly: GCF_000277005.1. NCBI lineage: Bacteria > Pseudomonadati > Bacteroidota > Cytophagia > Cytophagales > Hymenobacteraceae > Pontibacter > Pontibacter sp. BAB1700. Next base: position 2,946 of record NZ_AKIS01000206.1, read on the forward strand.
TGAATACTTTACAAAAGATAGCTGGGTAGATCATTTAGAAGTTAATCAGTTAAGCAATTTTGATATACAGGCTCCAACATTGGTACACGAATTTGGGGACTCTTATTCTTTAAAGGGGAAAGACTTTCTGTACACAAAGGATGCCTTAGGTATTCCAACAGAGTTGCAGAATAAACTGGTGGAGTTGGTAAATGGCCAAAGAGTATCAGATGAAAAGAACCGTAAATTAGGCTGGCCAACTATAGGTGAACTAAAGTATGATGCTACCAGAACAGGTAGAGACTTACCACACCTAAACAGGTCTGTTTGGTCCAACTACATTTGAAGCACTTGAAAAACTGCTTAGGAAGCCGAGGCCAATAAATTAGTTAAGTGTTTAGAGCCTGTTAAAATATGA
>NZ_AKIS01000207.1:0-9745 GCF_000277005.1 Pontibacter sp. BAB1700
TTTATACCTGATATCAGGTAGCCCACGTTACCGGCAGCCATTTCCTTGCGAGGCTCCTGGTTAAGTTTGAGCACGCCAATCTCATCCGCTTCGTAGGTCTTGCCGGTGTTAATGAACTTCACCTTCTCCCCTTTTTTCAAGGTACCGTTGTAGATACGGAAGTACACCTCGATACCTCTGTATGAGTTGAATACGGAGTCAAAGATTAAAGCCTGAAGCGGAGCGGCAGGGTCGCCCTTTGGTGCAGGAACCCGGTCACAGATAGCGTTCAGTATTTCTTCTATACCTATACCTGCTTTACCGGAGGCATGGATAATGTCTTCTCTGTCGCAGCCGATCAGATCGATGATCTGGTCACTCACCTCTTCCGGCATGGCATGCGGCAGGTCAATCTTGTTCAGCACCGGGATAATTTCCAGGTCAGAACCGATGGCCAGGTAGAGGTTCGAAATAGTCTGGGCCTCTATACCTTGCGAAGAATCCACGATCAGCAGCGCTCCCTCACAGGCAGCAATGGAACGGGACACTTCATAAGAGAAGTCGACGTGGCCTGGTGTATCGATCAGGTTCAACACATAGTCCTCTCCTTTATAGTGATAATTCATCTGGATGGCGTGACTCTTAATAGTAATGCCGCGCTCACGCTCCAGGTCCATGTTATCGAGCAGCTGGTTTTGCATTTCACGCTCTGCAACCGTAGAAGTAAATTCCAGCAGGCGGTCAGCAGCGTGCTTTTACCGTGGTCGATGTGAGCGATGATGCAGAAATTGCGAATGTTCTTCATAAATAGTTCTTACGAAAAACAAAGTTAAGAAGAATGTAGGTTTGTTGCTGTATTCCGGCCTAAATCATTTTATGATTGACCTCTTTGCCGGCCCCTCCTTATTATTATGCCAGCACACATGGAATTTAGCATATAAGTTTTATAACTTTAGAATCTTTTTGCAAACCGATAGCAGATATTGTATGCCAGAACAGACTTCCAGCGCCGATAAGATTGCCGCTATGGAGCGTGAGATTCAACTTCTGAAGGAGAAATGTGAGTTCCTGGAGAAGGTCATCCACGAAGTGCCAGCCAACATCTACATCTCCAACCTGGACCTGGGGGTAGTCTGGTGTAACCGCTCCAATGAGGAAAGCCTTGGCTATACCTTGGCTGAGATACTGGAAATGGGTGGCATGAAGTACATAGAGACCATTGTGCACCCGGACGACCAGCAAATCCCTGAAGACAGCATCACCCATTACCAGCAGTTCAATGGGGCTGAATTCGGAGGCTTGTTCCGGGCAAAACACAAGGAGGAAGACCAGTACAAATGGTTTGTAGGCTGGGCCAAGGCTTTCAGCAAAAACCAGCAGGGCGAGGTTAAGGAGGTGGTCTGTGTTGATGTAGACCTGAGCCCTGCCATGAATACGGAATCTCAGTTGGTACAGGCCCTCAAGGAGAAGCTGAAGCAAAAAAGGAGCCGGGTTGTGAGGAGTTTGCGAAAGCGCGAAATTGAGATTCTGGAACTGATCTGCAAGGGGTGCAGTACCAAGGAAATCGCAGAGCAGCTTTTTATCAGCCCGAACACCGTGAGTACCCACCGCAAGAGCATCCAAAAGAAACTCGGCACTACCAATGTGGCTGACCTGGTGTCACTTGGGAAAGAGGCGGGATTAGGCTAAACTACAGCGCTTCCCCATACTCTCACTAATCCTTTGCCTGCTAAACCCCTTCCCTAGAGGCTCGCATAATCGCCCGCTCTTGCCAGCGTATACCTGCTCCTTGGTATTTTCTTGCTTCTAAGGCTATCCATACCGTATATCCCAGTACGGCTTTGGCGATGGTTGCGCTGTTTCCTGGCTTTTCTGAATCAGGCCCTGCCTGTCAATCCTGCGTAAAAATGACTATATTCGCATCAAATTTGAAAAAAATCCTTGTTAGTAAATTATGCAACTTACTAAAGTAGAACCATATAAGCCGGTGAACCACATCCGGATCGTGACGGCTGCCTCCTTGTTTGACGGGCACGACGCTTCGATCAACATCATGCGCCGCATCATCCAGGCATCTGGCGCCGAGGTGATTCACCTGGGCCACAACCGCTCTGTACAGGAGATCGTGGATTGCGCGGTGCAGGAAGACGCACAAGCCATCGCCATCACCTCCTACCAGGGCGGTCACCTGGAGTATTTCAAATACATGTACGACCTGCTCAACGAGCGTGGCTGCGGCCATATCCGCATCTTCGGCGGTGGCGGCGGGGTGATCCTGCCGACTGAGATCGAGGAACTGCATGAATACGGCATTGCCCGCATCTACTCCCCGGACGACGGTCGCGCCATGGGGCTGCAGGGTATGATCAACGACATGCTGGAGAAGTGCGACTTCCCGACAGGCAAAGACCTGAACGGAGAAGCGAAGCACCTGCGTGACAAAGACCCGAAAGCCATCGCCCGGCTGATCTCGGCTGCTGAGAACTTCCCGGAGGAAGCCCGCAGCATTCTGAACGAAGTAAGAGAGCAGGCCAAAGAAGTGAAAACACCAGTGCTCGGTATAACCGGTACGGGTGGTGCCGGTAAATCATCATTGGTGGACGAACTGGTGCGCCGTTTCCTGCTCGACTTCCCGGAGAAGAAGATCGCTATTATTTCGGTGGACCCATCGAAGCGCAAGACCGGTGGTGCCCTGTTGGGCGACCGTATCCGTATGAACTCGATCTCGAACGAGCGGGTATACATGCGCTCCCTGGCCACACGCCAGAGCAACCTGGCCCTGAGCAAGTATGTGCAGGACGCGGTAGACATCGTGAAAGCGGCCGATTTTGACATGATCATCCTGGAGACATCTGGTATAGGCCAGTCTGACACGGAGATCATCGAGCACTCCGATATGAGCCTGTATGTGATGACGCCGGAGTACGGTGCCGCCACGCAGCTCGAGAAGATCGATATGCTTGACTTTGCCGACGTGATCGCCCTGAACAAATTTGACAAGCGCGGTGCCCTCGACGCCCTGCGTGACGTGAAGAAACAGTATAAGCGCAACCACCAGTTGTGGGACGTAAGCGACGACGAGATACCGGTGTTCGGCACCATCGCTTCGCAGTTCAACGACCCGGGCATGAACCAGCTCTACCGTGCCGTTATGGCCAAGCTGTCGGAGAAAACAGGCGTTGAGTTCGACTCCAACCTGCAGACCTCTAAAGAAATGTCGGAGAAGGTATACATCATCCCTCCTGCCCGTACGCGTTACCTGTCTGAGATTTCTGAGACTATCCGCAACTACGACAAGTGGACGAAGGATCAGGCCGAAGTAGCGCAGAAGCTTTACGGCATCAAGAAATCAATTGAGGCGGTGCAGGGGATTGAGGTGGAAGACAAGGACCGTCTGATCAAGCAGCTCGAGCAGGCTTATGCCGAAGTAGAGCTGAGCCTGGACGGACAGAACAAGAAGATACTTGAGAACTGGAAAGACAAGGTTCAAGCCTACAAGAACGAGTTCTATGTGTTCAAGGTGCGTGACAAAGAACTAAAGATCAAGACGCATACTGAATCGCTCTCGCACCTGCAAATACCAAAGGTTTCTACTCCGCGCTACGAGGCCTGGGGTGATTTGCTCAAGTGGAACCTGCAGGAGAACGTGCCGGGTGAGTTCCCTTATACAGCGGGTGTTTTCCCGTTCAAGCGCGAAGGCGAAGACCCAACCCGTATGTTTGCGGGCGAAGGCGGACCGGAGCGTACCAACCGTCGCTTCCACTATGTGAGCCTGGGTATGCCAGCAAAGCGCCTCTCCACGGCTTTCGACTCGGTAACGCTTTACGGTGAAGACCCGGACTTCAGACCAGACATCTACGGCAAGATCGGTAACTCCGGCGTGAGCATCTGCTGCCTGGATGATGCCAAGAAACTGTACTCCGGCTTCAACCTGGCCGACCCGATGACCTCGGTTTCGATGACCATCAATGGTCCTGCTGCGATTCTGACCGGCTTCTTCATGAATGCCGCCATCGACCAGCAGTGTGAACTGTACATCAAAGAGAACGGTCTCGAAGAAGAAATCAACCAGAAGATCGACGCCATCTACAAAGAGAAAGGCACGGAGCGTCCACGTTATCAGGCGAACTGCCAAAGGGCAACGACGGCCTTGGCCTGATGCTATTGGGCGTTACCGGCGACCAGGTGCTACCGGCTGAGGTATACGAGCCGATAAAGGCACGCACTTTGGCTTCTGTACGTGGCACCGTGCAGGCGGATATCCTGAAAGAAGACCAGGCGCAAAATACCTGTATCTTCTCCACGGAATTCTCACTGCGATTGATGGGTGACGTGCAGGCCTACTTCATCGACAAGAACGTACGCAACTTCTACTCGGTGTCTATCTCCGGCTATCACATCGCGGAGGCAGGTGCCAACCCGATTTCCCAGTTGGCCTTCACGTTGGCCAATGGCTTTACGTTTGTGGAATACTATGTGAGCCGCGGTATGGACATCAACAAGTTTGCGCCAAACCTGAGCTTCTTCTTCTCAAACGGTATCGATCCGGAATATGCGGTGATTGGTCGTGTGGCCCGAAGAATCTGGGCGAAGGCGATGAAGCACAAGTATAATGCTGATGCTCGTTCGCAGATGCTGAAGTACCACATCCAGACCTCTGGCCGTTCACTGCACGCGCAGGAGATCGACTTTAACGACATCCGCACCACGCTGCAGGCACTGTATGCAATTTACGACAACTGTAACTCACTGCACACGAACGCTTACGACGAGGCGATCACGACCCCAACAGAAGCATCTGTTCGTCGTGCCATGGCCATCCAGCTGATCATCAACCGTGAGCTGGGTCTGGCCAAGAACGAGAACCCGCTGCAGGGCTCGTTCATTATCGAAGAATTGACTGACCTGGTAGAAGAGGCTGTACTGGCCGAATTTGACCGCATCACGGAACGTGGCGGTGTATTGGGTGCCATGGAGACAATGTACCAGCGCGGTAAGATTCAGGAGGAAAGCCTGTACTACGAGACACTGAAGCACACGGGAGAGTACCCGATCATCGGCGTGAACACCTTCCTTTCTTCCACAGGTTCGCCAACGGTGCTGCCTACAGAAGTAATTCGCGCAACGGAAGACGAAAAGCAATACCAGATCTCGATGCTGCAAAGCTTGCACCAGCGCAATGCCGATAAGTCAGAAGAAATGCTGAAACGCATCCAGCAGGTGGCGATCAACAACGGGAACATCTTTGAGGAGATGATGGAGACCGTGAAGTACTGCTCACTGGGTCAGATTACCAACGCCCTGTTTGAGGTCGGCGGACAGTACCGCAGAAATATGTAAGTTTTGATAAAATATGCCGCCAGCAGGCGGCGTTATTAAAAGCAAAGGCCGGGCAAATGCCCGGCCTTCTTTTTTGTATCTGCTGGCAGTCAGCAACTTGACAACATATTGCAGCTTTGAGAGGTATAAAGCAACATAAATAAATCGCACCATGAAAACCAAAAATAAAAATAAAGACATTGAGGATTTCCCGTTCGTGCTGATTGGCTCGGCACTCGTGTTCCTGGGCCTGGCAGCTTACGTATACCTGAGCACCAGGATCGAGGAAGAAGAGATCGACTTTGACCTTTGGGAAGAAAACATCAGCGATTATGCCTGATAGAGTACAGGTATGAGCACCTTTTTTAAGAAAGCAAAAAGCCAGTTCGCAACCTGCTAAGGTATAGCGAACTGGCTTTTTTTTGACTTAATCTTATACCTAAAGCGAGAAGTTACCGGAAGCTTCCGGTTGAAACGTCACCTTTTCAATTTTATAGTTGATCGTGCCTGATGGAACAGGCCACTCTACCTCGTCTCCTTCTTTACAGCCAATAATGGCTGTACCTACCGGAGCGAGAATGGAAATTTTACGGGTGTTCACGTCGGCATCCTTCGGGTACACCAGCGTAATCTCCATTTCCTTGCCGCTCTTCAAGTCCTTTAATAAAACACTTGAATTCATCGTCACGACTTCTGCTGGAATCTCCTCCGAAGCAACCCGCCTGGCCCGCTTCAGTTCTTCACCGAGCTTAGCAATGTTTGGCTGCATGCCTGCACCCTGTCTTTGCTGCTGCACCAGATCAACCAGGCGCTTGTAATCCTGCTCGGTCAGATAGATTAAGTTATCCATATCAATTAAGTACGTAGTTTTTGCTGATAGAACTGGGGGAAGGCTTCTTCGGAAAATAAATGTCCTTGAAACTCTTCGTCTGCCCCTGCTCCACACGCCTGAATATTTTATCCGGCGTGATATCCTGCAGGGATGCAAAGCCGCAGGCCTCCATCACTTCGATGGTTGACTTGATGGTATTGCCATGGAAGTTGGCCACACGCACCCGCTTATCTGCTACGTCCAGCCCCTTGTACAGGTTCTTATCCTGTGTGGCTATACCTACCGGGCAGCGGCCGGAGTCACACTGCAAGGCCTGTATACAGCCCAGCGCGAACATCATACCCCTTGCACTGTAGCATATGTCAGCACCCAGCGAAATGGCCTTGATGATGTCCACCCCGGTGATGATCTTACCCGCTGCAATTAGCTTAATCTCGTCACGCAGCCCGTAGAGTTCCAGCATGTGCTGCACGTAGGCCAGGGCATCATAAAGCGGCATTCCCAGGCTATCGGTAAACTCAAGTGGTGCGGCACCTGTACCGCCCTCAGCCCCGTCTATCGTAATGAAGTCCGGGTAGATGCGGTTGTGCTTCATTTCCTGGCAGAGGCGCTCAAACTCCTGCTTGTTACCAATGCACAGCTTGATACCGATCGGTTTTCCGTCTGAGAGTACGCGCAATTTGTCTATGTACAGCAGCATGGTGAACTGGTCACTGAAAGCGGAGTGCGCCGGTGGCGAGGCCACTGTGTATAGGGTTCCACCTTGCGTATAGCTGCGATCTCCGGTGTATTCTTGGCAGCCGGCAGTATACCTCCGTGCCCTGGCTTGGCTCCCTGAGACAGCTTGATCTCCACCATTTTTGATGTGCGGGTGCGCTACCTGCTCTTTGAACAGCTTTTCAGAGAAATTACCGTCTTTGTCGCGGCAGCCAAAGTAGCCCGTACCGATCTGCCAGATCAGGTCGCCGCCCCCTTCTATGTGGAAGGGACTCACGCCACCCTCACCGGTATTGTGGGCAAAGCCACCCAGTTTGGCACCTGCACTCAGGGCAGTTACAGCTGTTTTACTCAGAGAGCCATAGCTCATGGCTGAGATATTGTAAATGCTGGCGCTATAAGGCTGCTTACAGCGGCTGCCTCCTACTGTCACGCGCAGGTCCTTGGCCTGTACGTGCACCGGGAACATGGTATGGGCAATCCACTCGAGCCCGGCTCCTGGCTATTGGCCTGCATACCGAAAGGCACCGTCTCGCGCACGTTCTTGGCACGCTGGTACACGATGGAGCGCTGGCGTCGGCTGAATGGCTTGCCATCCAGGTCGGACTCAAAGAAGTACTGCCGGAGTTCCGGCCGTATGCTCTCGAAGAAATAGCGCAGATAGCCGACCAGCGGATAGTTGCGCAGAATGGAGTGCCTGCCCTGTCGCACGTTGCGCAGGTATACCAGGTGCAAAGGCACAATGACCAAGAGAAGCCACAGATATGACCGCTCAAAAATCGATAAAAACAAGGTAAACAGATAAGCTGCTATAAAGACGTATCCAAGGGATTGCCTCACACTGACCTTACTTGCCATGTCGTAAAATCTTAGAAAATGAATAAGATGAAAGAAAATTGCTTAACCAGAAATCTGTAATTGCCAGTTATGTTGCGGGGCGCCAGAGCGTAAGCTCCGGCTTACTTGTTAAAGGCCTTAGGAGAGGAAAAAAAGTTAAGGCAATAGCCATTCAGTTCATCACACATTACCACATGATGAGAAGCTGCTACCAGACCTGAAGCAGGTATGGTAAGCCAGAAAGAAGGATATTTGCCGGTTGGCCTCATGTCTTTTCGTTTGACAGTGCAAAGTTAATTGAAAGAAAAGAAGAAAACCTAAAAATCATACGCTAATAAGTGGCAGGCTGTTTTTTTCAGCTCCAATAAAGGGGGGATACGCCTACTTCATGCTTTTGTACTAAAATACAGTGCATGAGGGTGAAAGATGCACAACCTAAATCACTATATAGCGTTAAAAAATTCAAGTTTAACTCTTCAGGCTATATATCATGATGCGCTTTACGACAATATCCTCTCTCCTGCTCATCGGCACCACATTTGGCTACCTTATGAAAAGCTGGATGTCGCCCGAGCAGCTCCAAATGGACCTCCACGAAGAAGACATACACTTGTATCTCTAAGCTTGCGACTGTTGTTTAGATTAGGAGGAAGCAGGCGCCAGGCCTGCTTCTTCTCTTGAATGCATTCCTTTTAGGTTAATCCCCCCTTTAGCCGTACCTTTATCACCGAAAATCAATCCTATCATCTATACCATTATACATGACACAAAAGGAAAAAATAAGCTACATCATCGGCCGCGACATGGCAGCCAACCTCAAAAAACAGGGAATTGACATCGAAGCGGATGCTTTTGTAAAAGGCCTGAAAGAGGTGATTGCCGGTGAGCCATCTTCCCTGTCGCAGCAGGAGATCCAGATGGCCATGATGGCGCTACAGCAGGAAATGCAGGAAAAGCAGGGTGCCAAAGGTGGTGAAAACCAGAAAGCCGGTGAAGCATTTTTAGCGGAAAATAAAAACAAGGAGGGTGTTAAAACACTGCCAAGCGGACTGCAGTACCAGGTGCTTGAGGAAGGTACAGGCAAGTCGCCGGCAGCCTCTGACAAAGTAACGACTCACTACCACGGCACTCTGATCGACGGTACGGTGTTCGACTCAAGCTACGAGCGCGGTCAGCCTGCCACATTCCCGGTTAATGGTGTGATCGCCGGCTGGACAGAAGCCCTTCAGTTGATGAAGGAAGGTGCTAAATGGAGACTATTCATTCCGTCGAACCTGGCTTATGGCTCACAGGGCGCCGGTGACGTGATCGGGCCAAATACTACACTGATCTTTGATGTGGAACTGATCTCAGTTCATTAATTTATACAAGCGTAATAAATAAAGAGGTCCGGCCAGGTGATAATCACACCAGCCGGACCTCTTTTTATTCGGAGAGCGCTGCACCTAGGCCATCTTCAGGTCAGTTTCAGCCATCTCATGCAGCCAGCGGCGACTCTCTTCCTGGTACAGGAAATGGTGGATGATCATGAAATTATCTCCGTCCATCAGTTCATCCCCATCTATTTCATTTACCAGACTATTGTAAGCGAATACGGGCATAACAACCGCCACAAACACATTCTTGTTTACAGCACGCAGCACTTCCGGAAAAACATACTTGAACACCCACTGCTGGTCTTCTTTCTCAATGGCAAGCCTACTCTGCAGGTTTAGTATCCATTTCTGCGGCTTGTACATAAACACTATGTCCATGATGTGCGCATAACCCTGTCGCAGCTCGTTGGAGCTTACTTCCCCGTCCCACTTAATATAAAGTGTTTCTTCCTCATGCACGTATTTCAGCCTCAACTGCTCCTGCAGCACACTGCGATGCTGATCCCTTACCGAGAAATGTCTGCCAAAAGCATGGGCACCCATCAAATTGTCTGTGTACATGGTACGTATCAGTTTATGCGGCTTATAGCCATCAGGTAGAAGATATTTAAACTAAACATAGTCAGCCAAAGAAGAGCGACTTGGATTTTGTATAAACAAAGATGTAATATTTATATATTAATAA
>NZ_AKIS01000208.1:0-11000 GCF_000277005.1 Pontibacter sp. BAB1700
GGGGGGGCCCCCTTTTTTGGGGGGGTTTTTTTTTAAAAAACCCCCAAAAAATTTTTTTYCCCCCGGGGGGGAAAAATTTTTTTTCCCCCGGGGGGGGAAAAAATTTGTTGGCCCAGTTTTAAAAAGTAGCGGCCAGAGGCCCCATCATGGCAAGTCACGAGCGAGGACGCTCGCGCCATGGCTCAGCATTATCTACTTCAAACTCGCCATATCGATCACAAATCGATATTTCACATCACTGCGCAGCATGCGTTCGTAGGCTTCGTTTATATCTTCCATCTTGATCAGTTCGATGTCGGACATGATGTTGTGTTCGGCGCAGAAGTCCAGCATTTCCTGTGTCTCTGGTATACCGCCAATCATAGAGCCAGCCAGGCGTTTGCGGCGGGCGATCAGGCTGAAGCCGGCCACTGTCGAAGGCTCCGGCGGCGCTCCCAGCAGAATCATCGTGCCGTCACGTTTCAGCATGGACAGGTATAAATTGTAGTCGTGTGGCGCCGATACCGTGTCAATGATAAAGTCAAAAGAATTGCGCAGCTGCTTGAGGGTAGCTTCGTCTTTGGTTACAGCGAAGTTATGCGCGCCCAGGTCCAGGGCATCCTGTTTTTTGTTTGGTGAGGTACTCAGCACCGTCACGTCAGCACCTTTGGCGGCGGCGATTTTCACGGCCATGTGGCCCAATCCGCCGAGGCCTACGATGCCTACGCGGTGTCCCTCCCCGATCTTCCACTGCATGATAGGCGAATAGGTCGTGATACCAGCGCAAAGCAAAGGCGCAGTACGGGCCAGGTCCAGGTTCTCAGGTACTTTCAGGGTATAGTTCTCGTCCACCACGATCTGGCTGGAGTAGCCACCATAGGTGATCGTTTTCCCATCTCGCTCAAAACTGTTGTAGGTACCCACATTCTGCACTTCGCAGTACTGTTCCAGCCCCTCTTTGCAGCTGTGGCATTCGCGGCAGGAATCGACAAAGCAGCCCACGCCGGCCAGGTCGCCTTCCTTGAATTTCTTTACGGCAGACCCCACCTTGCTCACCACTCCCACAATCTCATGGCCAGGTACCAGCGGATACATGGCCCCGCCCCATTCGTTACGGACCTGGTGCAGGTCAGAGTGGCACACGCCGCAGTATTTTATATCGATCAGCACATCATGCTCCCCCACCTCGCGGCGTTCCAGGCTGAAGGGCCCGAGCGGACTGGTAGGATCGAATGCTGCATAAGCTTTAGCTGAAATCATAGTTTAATTAAGATTTAAGAATTAATAGTATGTTTAGTTTGGCACCTCGTCCAATGAAAATTTCGACCGCACAGGGACTGATTCATGGCACCTGAAATTTGGTTTAAACCTTACAGGCGGCTCAGGAAAAAGTTTGCAGGCACCCCTTTGGCATCAGGTTTCAGAGCAAATATACCGCCGCTCTTCGGAAATTCGTGCAGCTGATCATTATCCAGGCCATTGCGGGCGGTGGTGATGTACAGTGTATCCAGCCGCTCACCACCGAAAGCGCAGGAAGTAGTATGCGGTGCAGGCACTTTTACTTTGAGGAGCAACTCCCCTGTTTCCGGGTCCCAGCAACCCACGCCCCCACCGCCGTAGAGCGCAATCCAAAGTCTTCCTCTTTCATCAATGGTCATCCCATCCGGCTTTCCTTCATGCTCCGGTATAGCTATCACATCCCGCTCTTTCTGAATAGTGCCTGTATCATGGTCGTAAGAGAAGGATTGCACCTTGCGGGTCGGTGTGTCAATGAAGTACATGCGACTTTTGTCTGCCGTCCAGACCAGGCCGTTTGAAACACTCAGATTGTCCAGCACCTGTGCGATCTGCCCGTCATGTTCCATGCGGTATAGCACCGCAGCCCCTTCACGCGAGTCCAGTGCCATAGTGCCTACCCAAAACCTGCCAGCCGGATCACATTTTCCGTCATTGAACCGGATATCGTCCTGTTCCAGCGGATTGGCCACCAGTGTCAGCTCACCGGTTTCAGTATTGATAAAATGGATGCCATTCTGCAAGGCAACCAATGCGCCTCCATTTACGATCGGTACTACTGTTCCAGCCCGCTCACCTACCGGCCAGACGGTGTCTTCTTCCGTAGTAGGGTCAAACAGGTGCAGTTCGCGGCCTTCTATATCCACCCAGTAAAGTCGCTTCTCAGCCGGATGCCAGATGGCTCCCTCACCAAGCGTGGCCTTGGCGTCGAGCACCAGTTCCGCTTCCAGTTCACTGTAATTTTTGGCTCTGCTCATGTGTGTTGGCTTGCTGTGGTTGAGGTATAAAAAAAGCTGTCCCCATACCTGTGTGGGTACCGGAGGACAGCTTTCGGGATCATGCTATTGGCGGAGTGACAGGATGTAACGAGCCATCTCCTTGGCATCGGCTTCGCTTATGTTCGGGTGCGGCGGCATTGGGATCTGTCCCCATGCTCCGGATCCGCCCTGAATGATTTTACTCGATAAATAAGTTACGTTTTTGTCGTTGAATTCGTATTTCTCGGCTACTTCCTGGTATGACGGGCCTACTACTTTCTGGTCCACTTTGTGACAGGCAAGGCAGTCAGAACCGGCGATCAGCTTCTCCCCTTTGGCGTACTGTCCGGCCAGTGCCTCTTTCTGCTGGGCAGCTCCCTCAGTTGCTCCCGGACCAGTTTCGGTGCCGGCCGGTGTGGTCTGTACATCCTGGGTGGCTCCTCCTGCAGGTGGTGTGGTAGCAGGGCGCGGCGGTTGCGGACGGGAGGCTACTGCTGTGGTGTCAGGCTGGTAGTCACTGTCATAGTAGCGTTCATACTCCGATTTCTGCTCATTGCCGCAGGCTGTCAGCAGCGCAAAGGCCGAAATAGCCATCAGTATCTTTTTCATAGTGCAAGGTTTTGTTTGTTCTAAATCGTGCTCTGAGAGCGCTCAGAGAATATGTACTCTCCTGAGCGCTTAAGGTTTTCAGATTTAAGGGAGCCTCCCATTCAATTCGGTTTAAGCTATATTTTCAGGATTCTATTTTCAAAATGCGTAACTTAAGCCTGCATACCCTATCTTATTCTATACTTTAAACCATGAAATTAACTCTTAAAAACGGGCTTCTGCTCCTTCTTCTGCTTCCGCTGCTGGCCTTTGGCAGCGCCCAGGCACAGAACCTCCCCAGCATCAGTTCCAAAACTGCGGGGATGAAAAAATTCCCCGGTTTCTATACCTTCTACTGGGACGAAAACAACGGTAAGATCTGGCTGGAGATTGATAAGTTCGGGCAGGATTTTCTGTATGTGAACTCGCTGCCGGGCGGACTCGGCTCCAATGACATAGGTCTCGATCGCGGTCAGCTGGGCGGCCAACGCATTGTGTCCTTTAAAAGGATCGGTCCGAAGGTGCTGCTCGTGCAGCCAAACCTGCGTTACAGAGCCATCACAGACAATCAGAATGAAGCCCGCGCCGTGGAAGAGTCTTTCGCCCAGTCTGTGCTCTGGGGATTCAAGGCCGAGGCGGCGGATGGGCAGCGGGTGCTGGTCGATGCCACTGACTTTCTGCTGCGCGATGCCCACGATGTGATCGGCAGCATACGGCGTTCCAATCAGGGCACCTATCGCCTCGACGCCAGTCGCTCGGCGCTATACCTGCCGCGCACCAAAAATTTCCCGAAGAACACTGAGTTTGAGTCGACCCTTACTTTCACCAGTGACAATGGCGGCTTTATAGTGCGCAGCGTAGCTCCTGATGAACAAGCTGTTACCCTGCGCCAGCACCACTCCTTCATCGAGCTGCCTGACAGTAATTACACGCCGCGTGAGGCTGACCCTAGAGCCGGTTATTTCGGTATCTCCTATTTCGACTACGCCACACCGGTAAACCAGAACATAGAGAAGCGCTACATTGCCCGCCACCGTCTGCAGAAGAAGAACCCTTCTGCCAAGGTATCAGAAGCAGTGAAGCCGATCGTGTACTACGTGGACAATGGGGCGCCGGAGCCGATCCGATCAGCCTTGCTGGACGGAGCCCGCTGGTGGAACCAGGCATTTGAAGCAGCCGGGTATAAAGATGCCTTCCGGGTAGAGGTACTGCCTGACACGGCCGATCCGATGGATGTGCGCTACAACATGATTCAGTGGGTGCACCGCAGCACCCGCGGCTGGTCTTATGGCGCTTCTGTGATGGACCCGCGCACCGGTGAGATCATCAAAGGGCATGTGTCGCTAGGCTCTTTGCGGGTACGGCAGGATTACCTGATCGCGGAGGGGCTGCTGGCCCCTTACGAAGATGGCAAGCCTGAAAACAAAGCAATGATGGAGATGGCGCTCGCCCGCATCCGGCAATTGTCGGCACACGAACTGGGCCATACCCTGGGCATCATGCACAACTATGACGCCAACAACAATGCCTCCGTGATGGACTACCCACACCCGCAGGTACAGCTGGACAGAACCGGCAACATCAACATCAGCAATGCCTATGGTACCAGTATAGGCGAGTGGGACAAACTGGCCGTGACCTTTGGCTACCAGGACTTCCCAAAGGGAACCGACGAAAAGAAAGCACTGGATGAACTGCTGGCACAGGGCCGGGCCCGGGGACTTACCTTTATCTCTGACACGGATGCCCGCGCTCCCGGCGGTGCCCACCCGACTGCCCACCTGTGGGACAATGGCACCAATGCGGCGGATGAGCTGATGCGCGTGCTCGAGGTACGCAGAAAAGCCCTGCAAAACTTCTCCGAAAAGAATATTAAACCAGGTGCTGCCATGAGTACATTGGAAGATGTACTGGTACCCATTTATAATTTCCACCGCTACCAGACCGAAGCAGCAGCCAAGCTTATCGGGGGCATGCGCTATACCTATGCCATGCGTGGCGATAAGCAGCTGGTAACCGAAGTGCTTGACAAAAAAGAGCAGCAAAAGGGCCTCGATGCCATGCTTCAGACGATTTCGCCGGAAGTGCTTACCCTGCCAGAGAACGTCATCACCCTGATCCCGCCCCGTGCGCCGGGCCTGGGTAACAACCGTGAGCTCTTTGCGAAAAGAACCGGCCTTACTTTTGATCCGCTGGCAGCAGCGCAGGCTTCTGCTGACTTCTCTGTTTCTTTCCTGCTGCACCCGGAGCGTGCCTCCCGTCTTGTGGAGTTCGGGGCACGGCATAACACCCTCAGTCTGCAGGATGTCACCAGTCAGCTGATCGGGCAAACCTGGAAAAGCAGACGCCTTAACGGACTGGCTGGTCAGGTACAGTTGCAAACCGAACAAGTGGTACTGAGCCACCTGCTAGCCCTGACACAGAACCAGAACGCCTCGTACCAGGCACGTGCCGTTGCCGCAAGCGCACTGGCCGACATTAAGCAGCATGCCACCAGTCAGGCCAAACGCACACGCGACACGGGCTACAAAGCGCATCTGGATTTCGCGCTGGCTCGTATGGAGAAGCCTGAGGAAGTAAAACCAACCAAACAGCTCAACCTGCCTCCTGGCGCCCCTATTGGGGATGGCGTATTTGGTTGTGAATAATCATCAGCAGGACCTAAAGCTTGGAAAACCTGTCCGCTTTAAGATAAATTTGAAGTCGGACATTTTAGCTTGAGCAATGAAGAAAGAATTGAAGAACCCGTTTGGCCGCGTATACCTTACCATAGAGGTAAATGCGAAGAACAGATGGGTGCATGTGAACTGGATGGGTTATCTAACAGAGGAGAATATCAAAACCGGTGCTCAAGCTTACACTGATGCACTGGCCGAGGCCGGTTACAACTGCGTTCTGAATGACACGCGGCTGATCATCGGCGGATGGGACCACTCCCTCAGCTGGGTACTTAATGAATGGAGCCCTCGTGCCGCCAGGGCCGGGCTGAAGTATTTTGCCATGATCACTACTCCGGAAACCTTTGCTGAATCAACTGCCGCCAGCTTTTACAATAATCTGAAAGCTTTCACGGCAAAGGTATTTGATGACAAGAATTCAGCAGAAGAATGGCTCCGACAATACTCTCTTAAAAAGTAAGCACCCTTAGCTGACATAAAACCCCGTCTGCGGTAGGTATACCTGCTACAGACGGGGTTTTGCATTTCTATTGTCAGTAATGTCTTGCTAGGATAGCGTGCTGATCAGCTGCCGGATGTCTATTTCATCCGCATAAGGCTCCAGCACTGCCATGGCACTGGCTGTTTGCTTAAAGGTACTCACAACCTCGGCCTCGGCGCCCGTCCATACCTCCACAAATGTGTGCCCCAAAGTGTACAGTAAGATCGTATACCCGTTCACCTGACGGCGTGCAATGAGGGTGCCCTCCTTTTTCAGGGCTTCGCGCTGGCTCCGGTAAGGAAGCCTTTCGAACATGGAATATTCCAGCATAATAGGATATTGCTTCGGGTAATTGCTTATATAAGGTTGAGTGGCTTAAAATGGTTTCAAACAAAGACTACTAAGGTATAGCGGCTGGTTTCAGGAAAAAATAAAGCTCACATAATCAACCACTTCTTCATCAGAAGAAATTTCCTGCAGACAGGATAGCTAAGAGTTAACTACCAGTTCTATTCTCTTCACCTACTTAGATGACTTCATAAAGCTCACCTAATGATGGTAACAGTACCTTTCAGAGTGCCGGAGCAGTCGTGTGTGGCTACCCAATGATACACAGCTTCTGGAAGGCCATTGCCACTCCAGTCATTGTTATAGTTACTACTTTCGTACACTTTGCTCCCCCACCTGTTGTATACATGTAGTTTAGCTCCTGCCAGGGCAGGATCGAGCACGAAATATTCGTTTTTGCCGTCTCCGTTTGGAGTGATCACATTGTAGGTTTTATATGTGCTACCCGCTTGAGCACTTTTGGCACTGCAGGGATCAAACTTCATCAGAAAACCATTGATTTCTCCCTTAGCGTTCCAGGAAAGGTGTTCAGCCTGGAGAGGTCCCCAAAACTGCCCCGAGATATAGAAGGCGCCGTTTGCAGCAAGCGTAATATTTTCGGCAACTCCACCAGCGCTCAGGCTAATGCGCTCTCCCAGGTTTCCCGCAGCATCAAAATACTGCACAAAAGGCTTGAAGTCCCAGGCCCCTGCCAGCATGAGTCCTCCGGAGGGCAGCAATTTTAAGTCCTTGGCCAGGTCATGTCCCTCTCCTGCATAGCTTCTGGCCCAGATCACAGCGCCATTTTCAGTCAGACTGGCCAGAAAAATATCTGCTGGCACTCCCGGAAACTCAACCATGCCTGTTTCTTCCAGCACGATGCCATCAAAATCAATTCTGCCCTTAAAATAGCCTGCCAGGTATATGTTTTTAGTTTTGGGATCAATTTCCAGACTCTCCCCGGCACTACTCAGTAGGCCGACAGCATTGTTAAAGCCCTTGAGCCAGAGCGTGCGCCCCTGTTTGTCAAACTTTGCAACGAAGATATCATCATGGGATTCAGGGCCTGTCGCGATACTGTGATTTGCTATTTTGTACGTGCCGATGTAAGCCCCTGTCATGTATACATTCCCAACCGCATCCAGCTTTACTTCGCGGGGATAGACACTGCCATCGTGGAAGGACCGGCTGACAAACGATACCTGGCCTTCTGAAGATAATTTGATTAGCAGCAGATCATTCCCTCTCGGATTCTGACTTTTGTATTGCTGGTTTTCAAGCTGTACTGTGCCCCAGAACTGTACCGGTAACACCACTTCTCCTTCCGGGCTGGCGGTGATGACACCCATCAACGTAGCCGAGGCGTAGCGCTCCCTGGTGAGCACCCCCTTGGACCATAGTAGCTTACCGTTCGTATCAAATTTGCCGATGAAAGTATTAAATACACCTTCACCCTTCAATACGACTTTGTCATCTATAAGCAGTTCCTCTATAAATACGCCGCCCACATAGATGTTCCCATACTTATCTGTCGCCACGCCAATGGCGCCCCCATTTTGAGGACCGCCCAATGTTTTCGCCCAAAGCACCTGACCCGCTGGGTTTGATTTGTACATAAACATGTCAATGTTCTCCATGCTGGTAAGGGTATGGTTGCCAATGGTAATGGTTCCCTCAAAATGCCCCACCGAAATAATGTTGCCGTCTTTTTCAACGATGTGATTCTCAATGGCATTCATCCCTGTTGACCCGACCTGATGTCCCCATTGGATCTGGGCCTGCAGGTTTAGGGAAAAGAACCAAAATAAAAGCAGAAGTAGAGGTTTATTCATGTAAGTGTAAGAAGTATGTTAGAGTCTGTATGTAGATGATAGCGCCCCATCACATATAGCATTAGCAATATAAGCTAATATTCAGATCTCTTTCATTTTTAATGATCACAATTACAGTTAGTCCACTCTTCTTACTAAACACAAGATAAATGTAGGATTTTGACGAGTTGGATATTTACTTGCAGTTAGATTCAATACATCCTCTCACTGAACGTAAAATATTGTGAAAGCAGGAACACTCTCTTTTAAAGAAACATTTTTCATTGGCTTAATGCTATTCGCCATCTTCTTCGGCGCGGGCAACCTCATTTTTCCTTTATCATTGGGTCAGGCCGCCGGCACTGAACTTACACCTGCTATTATCGGCTTTCTGATGACAGGCGTAGGGCTACCGCTGCTGGGAGTTATTGCGATCGGCATGTCTAAAAATGAAGACGTGCAGTCCATTTCGGCTAAGGTGCACCCACTGTTTGGGCTATTGTTTCCGGTTATCATTTACCTGACCATCGGACCGCTGTTCGCCGTGCCCCGAACGGGCACAGTATCCTATGAAATCGGAATTGCGCCTTTCCTGCCAGAGGGACTGAAAACAACGGGATGGGGCATGCTGCTCTATTCTGTAGTATTCTTCACTGTCACCTACTTGCTGGCTCTGAACCCGGGGAAGGTCGTGGATCGCATCGGCAAAATTCTCACGCCGGTGCTGCTCCTAATCCTGGCTGCCTGCTGCTTCAGAATATTATTTCACCGCTAGGTGAGATCACAGTTCCGTTGGCGGCCTACGAAGCAGCCCCTTTCTTCAAAGGCTTCCAGGAAGGCTACCTCACCATGGACACCATTGGTTCTTTTGTGTTCGGTCTGATCGTGATCAATGCCATACGTTCTAAAGGAGTAGACAGCCCAAAGCAAATAGCCAAAGTCTGCACCACAGCCGGCCTGATAGCCGCGGCCGGACTTGGCCTGGTGTATGTCGGACTGGCTTACTCCGGGCAACGAGTGTGCAGGCGATCGGGCATCTGGAAAACGGCGGCCTGATCATCAGCCAGATCTCCAGTCTGCAGTTCGGACTCTCCGGCAGCCTGATTCTGAGCGTAGCCATCACCTTTGCCTGCCTTACTACCAGCATCGGTCTGATCGTGGCCTGCTCCAGCTATTTCAATAAGCTGCGCCCTTCTATTTCCTACAAGCAGTATGTGCTGGGACTCACGCTGGTGAGCGCCTTGATCTCAAACGTGGGCCTGACGCAGATCATCTCTTTCTCTATACCTGTACTGGTGGCGATCTATCCTATCGTGATCGTCCTGATTACTCTGACTCTTTTTGGCCCCCTGCTCCGCAACCGAAATGCGATCTATACCTGGTCGGTACTGCTGACAGGTATAGTGAGTGTGGTGGAGGGGCTGGGCGCCGCAGGATTTGAATTGGGCATCAGCGATGTCTTCGCGCGTTACCTGCCGCTTTACAGTCTGGGTATGGGCTGGATCGTGCCGGCGCTGGTCGGCTGCGTGATCGGCTTTGCTCTTTCTATGCGACAGTCATCTTATGCACTTGAAAACGAGTAGTCCTGTCTGTTCGGCATGGTGCTGATTCTTTCAGTTGAGGCAAAGCTTAGGTAAAGCTATATTTTCCCGTAATTTTGCTTCTTATTACAGGATTGGCGTAAAATATGGTGCTGACTTACGGCAACACGAACGCCACGAACAACATGGAACCAAAAAGACTGAATAAATTCATCAGCGACTCGGGCTTTTGCTCTCGTCGCGATGCAGACGAGCTGATAGAGCAGGGCCGCGTGACGGTGAACGGGAAAATACCGACCGATCCCGGCATGAAAGTAACGCCGAAGGATAAGGTGCGCATCGACGACGAGATGCTGCGTGTGAAACAGGAACAGCCTGTATACCTGATCTTCAACAAACCAGCCAACATGTCGGCCACCTCGGATATGGCGGTGCGCGACAATGTGGTGCGAGCCATCAATTTTCCGGCTACGCTGGAGCCAACCGCCATGCTGGAGCGTGAGGCGGAGGGTATTATCTTCCTGAGCAACGACGGCGACTTTGTGCGTGGCATGAAGCGTGCCGACAACAAGTACGAGAAGGAGTATATCGTAACCGTGGACAAGATGATCACGGCTGATTTCCTGCAGAAAATAAGCGGTGGCGGCGCTCCTGTGCCGGGCGAAGAACGGGTAAACAACTCAGTATCAAAAGAAACCCAGACGCGCTTCCGTATAACGCTGAAACCGGGAACTGACCATTACCTGAAGCGCATGTGTGAGAGTCTCGGCTATAAGGTGATGCACCTGCAGCGTGTTCGTTTCGGAGAATTCTCACTGGCCAAACTGCCATCCGGTCACTGGCGCGTACTGACGCCACAGGAAGTCAACAGCCTGACCAGCCTGGTACCCGGCGGCAAGGGAACAAGCAGCAGAAAGACTTCTGAAAGCAGCTATGACAGACCAGCACGAGGTGAGCGGTCCAGAGCAAGAGGTGGCGCTGGTAGTGCCTCTTCATCCAGAGACGGCGCTTCGGGTGCGAATGCCAGAACTGGTGCGGGCCAAGGTCCGGCAAGAGGTGGCAGACCTGGGTCATCAACTACCAGATCTTCAACCAGAGGAAGCGACAGTACCAGAAGAACAGACGCATCAAAGGATGGCTTCAAAAGAAAAGGCTCACCTAAAGCAGCACCCGGCAGAAGCGCAGCACCCAAAGGCGGAAGCAAGCGTGGTGATGCTCCAAAAGGTAGCGGCCCAAAGCGTGGCAGATAAGGTCTGATACTAAAATATTAGCAGCTGCTATAACATAAGAAGGCCCTCTTTCCTGATCAGGAAAGAGGGCCT
>NZ_AKIS01000209.1:0-6345 GCF_000277005.1 Pontibacter sp. BAB1700
GATGCTCAGACGTAGTGCTGTACTCKWTGGTACCAAGTACAATGCATCGGCAGGTATACAGCTTCAGCAGTTGCTGTTCAACCAGTCATACTTTGTAGGCCTGAAGGCAGCCAAGAGCAGCGAGGACCTGTACCGTCTGCGCAAGGCCATGACAGAAGAAGAAGTCATGTATAACGTGAGCTCTTCTTACTTCCAGATCCTGCAGACGAAAGAACAGTTTGAGATCATCAACGCCAACCTGGCCCGACTGGATCAGCTGGGCAAGATCCTGCAGCTGCAGTACGAAAACGACCTTGCCCGCAAAGTAGATGTGAACCGCATCAAGGTGAACAAGACTAACCTGGAGACCCAGCTGCAAACGCTGACCAGTGCGCTGGACCAGCAGATGAATATCCTGAAGTTCTTCATGGGTATGCCGCTGGAAGAAGGCATCGCTTTGACAGACGCCACTATTACACTCGATACTGGAGCTGCGGCTTTCAACAGCAGCAAGGACCTGGTGCAGGGACAGACGCAACTGCAGTTGCTGAACAAGCAGACCGAGCTGACGGAACTCCAAAAGCAGAACATCAAGGCGGGCTACTACCCTACTCTTTCAGCCACGGTACATTCCAGTATAATGCCATGCGCAAGGAGTTTAACTTCTTCGATAATAATCAGCCATGGTTCAGCACAGGCATCATTGGCTTGCAGCTCAACATCCCGATCTTCGATGGTATGCGCAAGCACTCGCAGGTGAAGCAGACAGAGTACACGCTGAAGTCTTTGGAGGCTGACCGCCAGAAACTAACCAAGAACCTGGAAGTGGCGCTGGAGAACTCCATCAGCCAGTTGCAAAACAGCTCAGCCTCCATTGGGGCGCAGGAGCAGAATGTGGCGCTGGCACAGGAGGTATACGACACCACGAATGATCTTTACAAAGAAGGCATCTCGCCGCTGACCGACCTGCTCGAAGCGGAAGTAAGTCTGCGCGAAGCCAAAACAAATCTGAACAACGAAATGCTGAAGTACCAGCTGGCCCAACTCGGCTATCTGAAAGCTACCGGCGACCTAAACTCATTAATTAAATAAGCATCACAAAGAACAAAATGAAAAAGCTGATTTATATCGTAGTCGTTATCGTGATTTTGGGCGCTATAGGCTTTAAGCTGATGAGCAACAAAGAACAAATGGCCGCCAACGCCGCCGTAGCCTCCATCAAAAGCGAAGCTATACCTGTGACCATCACGGAAGTAGCTTCTGCTAAACTGGACAAGTCCTTTACGGCACAGGGCAATTTCGCCCCGATCCAGAGCCTGACACTCCTTTCTGAAACGCAAGGCCAGATCAAGAGCGTGCTCAAGCGCAAAGGTGACAAAGTGAAAGCTGGCGAACTGCTGGCACAGGTAGAGAGCAACACCATGGCTGCCGACCTGGCCACAGCACAGACAAACGCTGAAAAAGCCAAGCGTGACCTGGAGCGTTTTGAAAACCTGGCTGCCGGCGATGCCATCACGAAGCGCCAGCTGGAGGATGCCCGTCTGAATGCCAAGTCAACGGAAGCACAACTGGTAGCTGCCCGTCAGCGCCTGACCAAGACCCGCATCACCGCCCCTATCAGCGGCGAGATCAACGAGATCTATGTGGAAGTTGGTTCTTACCTGAATCCGGGCACGAAACTGTATGACATCGTGAACGTGGACAAACTGAAATTGAAAGTGAAAGCCTCCGAAAGCGAAGTACTGCTGATCAACAAAGGTGACAAGGTAAAAGTGAAAGCTGATGCCGGTTCAGGTCAGGAGTATGAAGGTACTGTGACGGCGATCGCTGCTCAGGCGGATGCAACCCTGAAGTTTGACGTGGAAGTGGAAGTGAAAAATGCCGCTAACAACAATCTGAGAGCAGGTATGTATGGTACTGCTTTCTTTGACGTAGCAGACCAGCGCGACGCCATGCTGTTGCCGCGTGAGGCGATCGTAGGTAGCATCCAGAACCCATTTGTTTATGTGGTGAAGGACGGTCAGGCCAGCCAGCGCCCGGTGCGTGTTGGTGTGGTAACCCAAGACCAGGTGGAGATCCTGGAAGGCGTACAGCCAGGCGAGCAGATCGTGCAAAGCGGCCAGATCAACCTGCGCGAAGGCATGAAGGTAACGGTGCTGAAGTAAATCTCAGTGCACAATTGTCATCCTTCCTGTACACTACAAAGGAGTTGGGCAATTTAATTCTAACCTTTTTGTCATTCTGCAAGAATCTTGGTGGCTCGTAGCAAAGGCTTAACCTCGCTTCAACCAAGAATAAAGGTTGAGGGACCAAAGTCCCCCTTTGAAGGAGGCAGGGGGATGACAATCGTGCATGAAAATCCTGTAAATCCTTTAATCTTGAAAATCCTGATTCAGACAAACTTCTTTCTTAAGAACATTTAGAAATGAACATAACCAAAATATCTATACAGCGCTCAACCTTGGTGGTAGTGGTCTTCACGGTCCTCACACTACTGGGTGTTGCGAGTTATAGCGCACTAAACTACGAGCTTCTTCCGAAGTTCAACCCGCCGGTGCTGACCATCTCTACCATCTATCCGGGTGCTTCTCCTAATGAAGTAGAGAACTCCGTGACAAAAGAGATCGAGGAAGCCTTGTCCGCACTTGAAAACGTGAAAACGATGCGTGGCACCTCCCTGGAGAGTTTCTCCATTATTGTGGTGGAGCTGAACCAGGGCACCAACGTGGACCTGGCCCTGCAGGACGCGCAGCGAAAGATCAACACCATCCTGGCCAACCTGCCGGATGATGCGGAGTCGCCTACGCTGAACAAATTCGACCTCGACGACCTCCCGATCATCAAGATGGGTGCCACGGCCAACATGTCGCCTACAGAGTTCTATGACCTGATCGACAAGAAGATCAAGCCGGAACTGTCGCGCATACCAGGTATGGCCGCCATCAAAATTCTGGGTGGCCAGGAGCGTGAGATCAAGGTAAACATCGACGCCAACAAACTGGAGGCCTACAACCTCTCTATCCTACAGGTACAGCAGAAGATCCGTAACTCTAACCTTGACTTCCCAACAGGTAAGATCAAGCAGGAAAGCGGACAGACGCAGATCCGTCTGGCTGGTAAGTTTGCATCGCTGGACCAACTGCGTAACCTGATTGTGCGTGAAGATGCTAACGGCATTGTACGGCTTGCTGACGTGGCCGAAGTACAGGACACGCAGAAAGACATTGAAGTACTGACCCGTGTAAACAGCAGTCCGTCTGTGGGTATTACCATCCAGAAGCAGTCAGATGCCAACGCCGTAGAGGTAAGCCGTTTGACGAAGGAAGCCTTGGCCGAACTGGAGAAAACCTACGCTGATGTTGGGCTTAACTTCAACATCGCTAACGACTCTTCTGACTTTACGCTGGAGGCTGCCGACTCAGT
Source organism: Pontibacter sp. BAB1700 (assembly GCF_000277005.1). NCBI lineage: Bacteria > Pseudomonadati > Bacteroidota > Cytophagia > Cytophagales > Hymenobacteraceae > Pontibacter > Pontibacter sp. BAB1700. The sequence goes on from NZ_AKIS01000209.1 coordinate 3,403, forward strand.
ACTGCATGACTTGATGATTGCCGTAATTCTGGTGGCCGTGGTGATGTTGCTGTTCCTGCATTCCTTCCGAAATGCGGTGATCGTGATGATCTCTATACCTGCCTCTTTGGTGGCGACCTTCATCTTCATGTACCTGTTTGGTTACTCGCTTAACCTGATGTCCCTGCTGGCACTCTCGCTTGTGGTGGGTATTCTGGTGGATGACGCCATCGTGGTGATCGAGAACATTCACCGCCACATGGAAATGGGCAAAAAACCGGCGCAGGCCGCTTACGACGGTATCCGTGAGATCATGGCAACGGTTACGTCCATCACGCTCGTAATTTCGGTGGTGTTTATACCTATTGCCCTTTCATCAGGCCTGGTATCAGACATCCTCCGCCAGTTTGCCGTGGTAGTGGCCGTGTCTACGATGATCTCGCTTTTCGTAGCCTTCACGCTGATTCCACTATTAGCGAGCCGCTTTTCACGCTTGGAGCACATTTCGGATAAGAACATCTTCGGACGCTTCATCCTGGCATTCGAGCGCACCCTGGACCGCATCATCGACGGCTTTACAGCCGCTTTGAAGTGGGCCTTTAACCACAAGCTGATCACGCTGGGCGTGACCATGATCTTACTGGTCGCCTCCTTTGCGCTGGTGCCACTCGGCTTTATCGGTTCGGCCTTTATACCTGCCGGTGACCGTGGTGAGGTGAGCTTGCAGCTGGAGTTGCCTAAGAATGCGACGGTAGAGCAGACCAACTTTGCTACACGTCAGGTAGAACAATATTTGGAGGGCTTCCCGGAAGTATCGAAAGTATTCACCACCGTAGGTACTACCTCTTCGGCACAGCAGGGCCAGAACACGGCATACAAATCCGAAGTATCGGTAACGCTGGTAGACGTGAAAGAGCGTACCTTCAGTACCGACCAGTTCAGCCGTCAGGCCAAAGCTGACATTGAGAGCAAACTGCCAAATGTGGAGGTGACACCAGTGCCGGTAGGTCTGGTGGGTAACTCGCAGGCCCCTATCCAGCTGATCATCTCAGGATCGAACCTGGACAGCGTGATGGCTTTCTCACAGCGCGTGATGGGTGTGGTAGAAAGTGTGTCTGGTACGGCCGACGTGGAAATGTCAGTGGAAGGCGGTAACCCCGAGATTGAAGTAGTAGTGGACCGCGATAAAATGGCCAATGTAGGCCTGTCGCTGGAGAACGTGGGTGCGAGCATGCAGCTGGCCTTCAGCGGTAACTCTGACGTGACCTTCCGCTCCGGTACCGAAGACTACGACATCAACATCCGCCTCGACGAGTTCGACCGCCGCAACGTGACTGACATTGCCAACCTGTCGTTTGTGAACAATATGGGACAGCTGGTACGTTTGGGTCAGTTTGCCGACATCCGCCAGTCTACGGGTCCCTCGCAGCTGGAGCGTTACAACCGCGTGACTTCCGTGAACGTGAACTCACAGGTAATTGGTCGTCCGTCTGGTTCGATCGGTGCAGAGATTCAGGAGAAACTGGCCGAGGTAGAAGCGCCGAAAGGTGTTAGCTACGAGTTTGGTGGTGACATGAAAAACCAGAGCGAAGGTTTCGGTACGCTGGGTATCGCCTTGCTGGCCTCGATCATCTTCGTGTACCTGATCATGGTGGCCCTGTATGACTCTTATGTATACCCGCTGGTGGTACTGTTCTCTATACCGTTGGCAATTATCGGTGCCTTGCTGGCCCTTGCACTGGCACAACAGGCCTTGAGTATCTTCTCCATCCTGGGTATTATCATGATGATCGGTCTGGTAGCCAAAAATGCGATTATGGTGGTCGACTTTACCAACAAGCTGAAAGATGAAGGCGTGGAAGTGAAAGAAGCCCTGATAGAAGCGGTAAGAATCCGTTTCCGTCCGATCCTGATGACGACCCTGGCGATGGTGATCGGTATGTTGCCGATCGCGTTGGCAGGTGGCTCGGTAGCCGCGACCAAAAACGGTCTGGCATGGGCTTTGATCGGTGGTCTGAGTTCTTCCATGTTCCTGACCCTGATCGTGGTGCCGATCATCTACTACGGCTTCGACCGCATCCTGGCTAAGCTTGGGCTGGACAAGAAGACGGTGATCCATCTGGAAGAAAAGTCACTGGAAGAATTGGAGCACGAAACGAAAGAGCTTGAAGAAAGAAAGATGGCGCACGAGTTTGCGCACTAAGATATTCCCCCTCCTCCTGTCCGTTGTAAGGCAGGAGGAGCCTGGTGGAAAGCGTGAAATGAATTACCCTTTATTTTAGAACATATGGCAGATCCTAGAACTACCTTATACAAAGAGGTAATTAATCTGGTAAGCAGATTAAAAGCAATCGCCCCACATAAACTTTCCGGCCCCAAAGGACTTTGGGAAAATGGAATGGATATAGTTGACGTTGTAGATATTATACTGGCAGTGGAGAAAAAGTTTGATGTCGTGATCCCGGACGAAGTACCGGTGTATTCGATTGATGATCTGGTGAACTACCTGCAGTTAAGAAGAGCGAGTTAGTTAATAGAATTTCCCATTTGATACAAGCCAAAAAGGTGCAGGACTTTATCCTGCACCTTTTTTATGCTGTAACAGTTTGCGGGCAAAGCCCGCAAACTGAAAACACAAACAGTATTATTTCTCCTTATACCTGGTAGCGGTCATACTTTTGATAGCGGTAGTACTTTTGGTTCTTTCGCTCCTCTTTGCCATACATGTAGTACAACAGGTAGCCTACTGCATAAATTGCCAGTACTGTTAAGATGATGAATACCTCCATAACCTGATGCTTTTTTATCCAAGTTGCCTTATATACGAAAGTTAACAGGTTCTGGCTAATTCTCAATAGTTTAAAGAAAAATCCTGCTAAAATTTATTTAACCCTCCTTGTTTAGCCTTATTCAGGATAATAATTGCCAATTACCAACTCTATTTAAGAAGATTATTAGTAAAAC
>NZ_AKIS01000210.1:0-2953 GCF_000277005.1 Pontibacter sp. BAB1700
CGGGAGGTGCTACAAGCGCACCAGCCAGAAGCAGTGTAGCCAGCCGGGCATAGCGTACATTTTTGCTCATAATAGGGTGAAAGATTAGGTTAGATTTGGATTAGTGTTTTACAATATACCTGTTTCAGGTATTTGATGAAAGACTAGTCCGGAAAAGAATGGTTTAATAGCTTCATCCTGCTTCTTGAAATTTAGCGGTTTGCATCAGATCAATGCTATAAAAGATAAACATATCACAGCAGAATGAGTAGAAAAATAGGATAGGGCATACATCCTGTATGCCGTAACTGGCTCCCTAACCATTAAGCGTTTCATAGCTTAAATCCGACGTGCTGCGTCCTTGCTTTTGGCACATATTACTTATCAAAACTAACCATCAACAGCATGCGAACATCATTTGTTATAGTTATCGCATGGTGCACCGTCTTCTACACGCAAGCTTACCAGGCGATTGCACAAGGGCATGCCACCAAACACGGCACCGTAGACCTTCAAACCTCCTGCAGTGAGGAGGCGCAACGGCATTTTGACACCGGCCTGGCGCTGATGCACCACATGATGTATGAGCAGGCGGAGCAGGAGTTTGCGGCCGCAACAGAGGCCGCTCCGGATTGCGGCATGGCGCAGTGGGGCATTGCCATGAGCTACATTCACCCGCTCTGGGGGGAACGGCCTTCCAATGACGCTCTTCAGAAAGGGCAGGCAGCCGCGGAGAGCGCCCAGCAACAACAAAACCTGACAGAAAAGGAGAAAGCTTACATCAAAGCCGTTTCCCGATTTTATGAGAACTGGAATAATACCAGCTACGCAGATCAGCTGAAAGCTTTCGAGGAAGGGTATAAGCAGGTACACGAAGCGTATCCTGATGAAGTGGAGGCCGCGGCTTTTTATGCGCTGGGTCAGCTTGGCACGGCACCGAAGACGGACAAGACCTTTGCCAAACAGAAAGAGGCAGGTGCTTTGCTGGAGCAGTTGCATGCCAGTCACCCCGACCACCCGGGACTGTTTCACTACATCATCCATGCCTATGACAATCCCTTGCTGGCCCACAAAGCCGTCAATGTTTCGCGGGAGTATGAGCGCATAGCCCCGGACGTGCCGCATGCCCTGCACATGCCGAGCCATATCTTCGTTCGGCTGGGCCAGTGGACAGACGCAGTGGACTGGAACATACGCTCTGCGGATGCCGCGCTCCGGCAGTCCCAAGAAACAATATCCATGCACTATCCCCATGCCCTGGATTACATGGCTTACGGATACCTGCAACAGGGGCGTGACAAAAAAGCACAGGAAGTAGTAGAGAAAATGCAAGCGGTATCAGGCTATGCACCTGCGTTCGCGACGGCTTATGCTTTGGCGGCTATACCTGCGCGCCATGCCCTGGAAAGGGGCAAGTGGGCAGAGGCTGCTGCTTTGCCTGTCCGGTCGCCTGAAAACTTCACCTGGTATAATTATCCCAGCGCTGAAGCGATCACCCACTTTGCCAGAGGTATAGGAGGTGCCCGGTCCGGCAATATCGCTGTGGCAGAAGAGGCCCTGGTAGCACTGGATAAACTGCGGACACAGCTGAGCGGCTCGGGAGACACTTACTGGGCATCGCAGGCCGAAGCACAACACCTGGCTGTGCAAGCATGGCTGGAGTTCAAAAAAGGAGACAAGGGCAAGGCGCTGGCCATGATGCGGGAAGCGGCTGACAAGGAGGATGCTCTGGACAAACACCCTGTGACGCCGGGCGCCGTTCTGCCCGCCAGAGAGCTGCTGGGTGATATGCTTTTGCTTAGCAAAAAGCCAGCAGAAGCCATGCAGGCCTATGAAGCCAGTCTGAAGGTATCGCCCAAGAGATATAATAGTCTTTATGGTGCGGCCCTTGCGGCCGAAAAATCCAAAGACAAGCAAAAGGCCAAACGCTACTATTCAGAACTACTGGAGATCTCTCCCGAGGCCGATGGTGATCGCGAAAGCTGGGTGCTGTCCAAAAAATACGTTTCCAAGAAATAAGGCATGCTAGAACTCCAGAGTCAGCTGGTAGCCCTCCAGTTTGTCGTGCTGGTAGAGGAGGGAGGAGGCAGTTATACCTAACAGTCTGACTGGGTACGCTGGCAACTGAGGCGTGCGCAGCAGGTCGCGGGCGATGGTGAAGATGGCGTCTGCTGACTTGATCTCGCCCAGAAAGGTTTTGCTGCGGGTGGTCTGGTTGAAGTCAAAGTACTTGATCTTGACCGTGATGGTCTTGGCCGTGGCCTGCAGTCGCTCCATGTCGTGGGCCACCTCCTTTGCCAGCCTTTCCAACTCCGGCAGCATCACTTCCTCCTCGGTCAGGTCCACCTCAAAGGTGCGCTCCGAGCCGATGGACTTCCGGATGCGGTGCGGCTGTACCTCCCGGTCGTCCTGAGCGCGGGCAATGCGGTAATAGTAGCGCCCCGTCTTGCCAAAGTGCCGCACCAGTTCCTCTTCGCTGCGCTCCCGCAGGTCAGCCCCGGTCAGTATACCCATGCTCTGCAATTTGGCTGCCGTCACTTTTCCGATGCCATAGAATTTCTCGATCGCCAGTGCGGCCACCACCTCCTCGGCTTTGTCAGGAGTGATCAGGGTGAAGCCGTTGGGCTTGTTCATGTCCGAGGCGATCTTGGCCAGAAACTTATTGAACGATACACCCGCTGAGGCGGTCAGCCCGGTTTCCTCCTGAATTTTGGCTCTGATTTCATTGGCGATGATCGTAGCGAGGGCATGCCGATCTTGTTTTCGGTCACGTCGAGGTAGGCCTCGTCCAGCGAAAGCGGCTCTACCAGATCGGTATAAGAATAAAAGATCTCGCGGATCTGGCGCGACACAGCACTGTACACCTCAAAGCGAGGCTTCACAAAGATCAATTGCGGACAGCGCTGTGCCGCGATCTTGGAGGCGAGGGCGGAGTGCACGCCATACCTGCGGGCCTCGTAACTGGCTGCCGCCA
>NZ_AKIS01000211.1:0-9078 GCF_000277005.1 Pontibacter sp. BAB1700
TTTACCCCGACCTACCAACAGACGGGGAAGCTGTTCCAATCACTTCTTTCGTGTTCTTTGTCCTGAGACCGAATCTGAGCATCTTCCAGTGTACGGTCGTATGCTCCAGCGGGTATGGTTGTCCCAAGATATGTGCTCTCTCCAAATGCCTCCAGGCAGCGAGATGGTTGCCCTCTCTCCAGCAGGTATGGTGAGCGGTCAGTTCCTGTCGGTAAAAGGGCCTGAGCACGGCAGGCATGTTCCAGTTGAGTTTCATAAGGTGTTCTTTGTTCATTGATGTAAAGCTACACCTCATCGCCCTGCAATCGCATTGCATTTTTGGTGGCGCAACTGCCGCAGAGGCCCTTCACCACCAGGCTAGCCTCCTCCATGGTAAAGTTGTCAGGCAGCGGAATCTTCGGGATGCGGGACATCGGAAGGCAAAACGTTTCCTGGCATTTGCTGCAGGAAAAATGAACATGCAAGTCTTCAGGTGCACATGCACAGCCTTCTTCGCAGAGCGCATACTTCGTAGAACCTGTTCCGTCCTCTATACTATGTACAAGTCCTTTATCCTCAAAGGTTTTAAGGGTACGGTATAAGGTAATCCGGTCTGAGCGAAGGAAATGTGCCTCCAGGTCATTCAGGTTAACTGCCGATGACTGGCCTTGCAGGAAGTCAAGCACCATCAGGCGCATGGCCGTCGGGCGGACTCCCTTTTCTTGCAGGGTAAGTTCTAATTTTTGTAGCATAGATAAGTGTTTAATGATGGCCACCCTCTTCTTCCGCATTTCGCATCTTGGCAAGCAAAGAGTAAGCACCTTTCGTTACAAAATTGGCGGCAGCGGTATCAATCCCGGCAGGAAGCGCCACCTGTACATAGCCTCCTTCCTCGGTCCCTCGTTCCACGGGCACCATGCGGAAACGCTTCATCACCGTCTGGCCCTCTTTTTCATCGCCTGTAAAAAGGAAGATATAGTTGTTGCCATTGTCATGCACCACAGCCGTCTGCGGCAGAGCCAGAACTTCCTGGCCGTTCAGTGCCACCCGCGCCTGTACATACATACCCGGCACGAGGTCTTTGTCTTCCTCCTCCATGTGGGCGTGCACCTGCACCGTCCGCTCCGGGCTTATCTCTTTCCCTATCAGGTAAACGGTGGCCTCGTGCCTTGCCTCCGCCTCATTGGGTAGGGAGTACAATACTTTCTGCCCTTTTTCAGCGTCGGCACGTCCTTCTCAAACACCGTCAGCTCCACGTGCAGGTGGTCGGTATCTGCGATGCGGAACAGTACGTCCGTCGGATTCACAAACTGCCCAACGCTGGCGTTGATGTAAGTCACGAAGCCTCAATCGGGGCATAGATGGGGAGGATGCGGCTGATGTTGCCTTCCCGCAAAGAAGCGGGGTTGACGCCGATGATGCGCAGTCGCTCCCCCAGCCCCTCGACCTGTGCCCTTACAGACTTATACTCGGAAGCAGTCCGCTGATACGTCTTGGCTGAGGTGACCTGTTCAGCGGACAGCTCTTTCTGCCTTTCGTATTCCAGCTCCAAGAAACCAAGGCGGCTTCTGGCATCCAGGTAATCCTGCTGCAGTGTCACAAATTCTGGGTTCTCAATCTTTGCTATCAACTGCCCTTTCTTTACGCGCATGCCTTCCAACAGCTCCGTGCTTTTCACATAGCCACCCAGGGGGGCGCTTACAGATGCCATGTTCTGTGGCGGCAGGTCCAGCTTGCCTGTCAGCGTCAGGGTATTGCTCAAGTTGCGCATCTCAGGCTTGCCCAGCGCTATGCCAGCCACCCTATACTGCTGCTCAGTTAGCTCTGCCTCGTTGGGGTTCTCTTCGCCATGCTCCTCCGTGGCCACTTCCGTCGGCTCAGACTCACTGCCGCAGGATAAAAAGAGCAATGTACCTGTTAGGTAAATCATATAGATAATCCTGTTCATATGGGATAGATTCTGCTTTTGTTGGTTACTGTTGGTTTTCTGTAATGTAGTGGAGTTCAATGACAGCCCTGTCATAGGTGTAAAGTGTTTCCAGATAGTTCGCCTGGATGCTCAACGCCCTGCTTAGGCTCAGGATATAGTCTTGGTAGTTGATTTCCCCTACCCGGTAGGCTTTGGTGGCGTGGTCTATGATGAGCCGCGCCTGCGGCAGTGCCGTGCGTTCATAGTAATCCAGGCTGCCCTCCAGCTTCAGCGCCTGCTGTAGCGCGGCCGCCACATCGGCCCGCAGCTCGTTGAGAGTATCCTGTAGGTTCAACTGGGCTACGTCTGCCTGTATCTTGGCAGCCTCGATACGGCTCCTCTGTGGCTTTGCCCACAGCGGGATGGCCATGCCGAAGGACACCTCCTGCGGCGGCTCGAACTCTTCTATCCCTCTTTTTCCATGACTTCCGGCAATGGTTCGGTTCGTGTAGCCTAACTGCAGGTCCGGCAGTAGCCTGGCCCGCTCCAGTCCTTTCTCCGCCTGCCGCACCTCTACCTGTTGCCGGGCTAGGAGGAGTCTCGGATTCTGCTCCAGCATTTCCTCCGTTATGCTTGGCAGAGGCAAGCGGTTCAGTGCCGTGTCTGCCGTGGCTATCAGCGTATCAGTGGCCAGCAATGCCTGCAGGCGCTGCTGAAAGACGTACCTATCAGCCTCTGCCTGAAAGACGCTGTTGCGCACCTCGGACAGCTGCGTTTCGGCCGTCACCTTCTCCAGCAGGTTGGTCTCCCCGGTCCGGCAGCCTCACTTGGGCGGCCCTGAGGAAAGCCGTATACAAACTATCCTGGTAGGTGAGCAAGCTGAGGCGGGAGCGTGCGTAGACTATTCCGTAGTAGTTGAGCCTTACATCGCGGACTATTTCCCGCTGCCGCTGCGTCAGACCGATTCTGCCTGCCTGGGTGAGTTCCCCGGCGAGCTTTGCCTGTCTGGCATAGACAGTCGGAAAGGTGAATGTCTGCGATACCGAAACCTCAGTATCATATTCTCCAGACTGTAGCTTACCGGTAGAGTACTGCAGCTGCGTCTTGTTGATGTCCCAGGCTGTACCTTTAAGCGACTGGCTTCTTTTGATGCCAAGCCTGGCGGCCTCCACGGAGGGGTTCTGGCTGATTGCCTTGGCCACGGCCTCATCCAGCGTGTACACTTCAATTGGCCGCTGCTGTCCCTGTGCCTGCTGCACCTTGCCCATAAGCAAGGCAACTGAGGCAATAATGGTGACGATGGTGGTTGCCGGTAATCCGCTGCCGCCCGCGTTACGATTCTTTCTGTTGGAGACATACCCTTCGATGAGTATGTAGAGCACGGGCAGCACCACCAGCGTCAGCATCGTGGAGGTGATTAGTCCGCCTATCACGACCGTGGCCAGTGGTTTCTGCACCTCAGCCCCGGCTGTGTTGGAGAGCGCCATCGGCAGAAAGCCCAGGGAGGCCACCGTAGCCGTCATCAGCACAGGGCGAAGCCGTATGGAGGTGCCGTTGAGTATCACCTCACGGAGGCTCTGAATGCCTTCCTCCCTGCGTTGCCTGTTGAATTCGGCGATGAGAACAATGCCATTGAGCACCGCCACACCGAATAGGGCGATGAAGCCAACACCAGCCGAAATGCTAAAGGGCATATCCCGCAGCCATAGGGCCAGTACGCCCCCGATGGCCGACAGTGGAATAGCCGTGAAGATGAGCAGCGAGTGGCGCACGGAGCCGAAGGTGAAATACAGCAGCAGGAATATCAGCGCCAAAGCAGCCGGAACCGCCACCGAGAGGCGCTGGTTTGCCTCCTGAAGATTCTCAAACTGCCCCCCATAGGTCACAAAGTAACCCGTAGGAAGCGATACCTGCCGGTCTATTTTCTGCTGCACTTCCTCCACCACGCTGGCGATGTCCCGCCCACGCACGTTGAAACCCACGATGATGCGGCGCTTGGCATCCTCGCGCTGTATCTGGTTCGGTCCCTGCCGGTACTGCACATCGGCCACCTGCTCCAGAGGTACCTGCAGCCCGCTCGGCGTAGTAACGTAGAGTCGGCGCACATCGGCGATATCCTGTCTGTCATCCTGTTTGAGCCGGACGACCAGGTCAAAGCGGCGGTCCCCTTCGTACACCATCCCGGCGCTCTGCCCGGCGAAGGCAGCGTTGATGACTTGGTTAACCGCCTCCACGTCAAGACCGAACTTGGCTATTTGGTTCCGGTTGATGTCTACCACAATCTGTCGAAGTCCGGAAACTTGCTCCAGGTACAGGTCCTCAGCCCCTTCCACTGTAGAAACCACACGGCCGACCTCTTGGGAGAGCCTAGTCAGTTCCTGTAAATCCTCTCCGAAGATTTTGATACCCACGTCCTGGCGCACGCCTGAAATCAGTTCGTTGGAGCGCAGCTGTATAGGCTGCGAGACGCCGAACGTAACACCGGGTATATCCTCCAGCGCCTCCGTCATTTGGCTGGCCAAATCCTCTCGGGTGCTGGCGCTGGTCCACTCGTTCTTGTCCTTGAGAATGATGGTGACGTCAGCGGACTCCATGGGCATAGGGTCCGTTGGAATCTCAGCAGCACCAATTTTGCTGATTACCTCCTTCACTTCCGGGAATCGCTCCTTTAGAATCTGAGAGGCCAGCGACACCTTTTCGATAGTCTCGGAAAGCGAACTGCCGGTCAATAGCCTTGTCTCCAAAGCAAAATCGCCCTCCTCCAGGGTAGGAATGAACTCACTGCCCATGCGGGAGAAAAGCACCAGGCTCAAGGCAAACAAGGCGAACGCAGAAACAAGCACCAGTGCTTTGAATCGAAGGGCACCCCTGATTACGGGACTGTACATACGCTGGAAAAAGTCCATCATCCTGTCTGAAATGTTGCGCTTATGGGTGGTGTTTTTGCTCAGCAGCAGTGCCGACATCATGGGCACGTAGGTGAGCGAGAGGATAAAGGCACCTAGTATGGCAAAGGAGACGGTCAGCGCCATGGGGCGGAACATCTTCCCCTCAATGCCCACCAGCACCAGAATCGGCAGGTATACAATCAGGATAATGATTTCCCCAAAGGCAGCGGCGGTGCGAATCTTACGGGCAGATTCATACACCTCCCCGTCCATCTGGGCCTGCGTCAGTCTTCCCTCTTTGCGCAGGCCCAGGTGGTGCATGGTCGCCTCCACAATGATAACGGCCCCGTCCACAATGAGACCAAAGTCGATGGCCCCGAGGCTCATCAGATTGCCTGACACACCGAAGAGGTTCATCATGATGATGGCAAACAACATGGCCAGCGGGATGACAGAGGCCACCACCAAGCCAGCACGCAGATTGCCTAGGAAGAGCACCAGCACGAAAATCACTATAAGAGCGCCCTCAATCAGGTTCCGCTCCACTGTGCCCATTGCCCGGCCAATCAGCTCGCTCCTGTCCAGAAAGGCCTCTACTGCCACGCCTTCCGGAAGGGACTTTGCAATCTGCTCCATTCGCTCTTTCACGCGACCCACCACTTGGTTGGTGTTCTCCCCCTTGAGGAGCATCACGATTCCCCCCACCGCCTCTCCGTTGGCATCAGTCAGAGCGCCGTAGCGGTTGGCGCTACCGAACTGTACCTGGGCAATATCAGCGATAAATAAGGGTGTGCCGTTGGAGGTATTGCTGACCACCACCTTCTTAACCTCGTCCAGGCTCTTAATCAGACCCTCGCTGCGTACAAAGTAGGCATTTGGCTTTTTGTCAATGTAGGCTCCCCCGGTATTGCCGTTGTTGCGTTCCAGCGCCTCCAGCACATCGCTGATGCTTAGGTTGTGGGCTTTGAGCCTGTCGGGGTCAACCGCAATCTCGTATTGTTTCAGGAAGCCGCCGAAGCTGTTCACTTCGGCCACACCGGGTGTGCCGAGCAGTTGCCTGCGCACAATCCAGTCCTGTACGGTGCGCAGGTCCATAGCCGAGTACTGCTCCTCATACCCCGGCTTGGCGTGTACCACGTATTGGTATATCTCACCAAGACCGGTGGAGATGGGGGCCATCTCCGGACTCCCTAGCCCAGGCGGTATGTTACCCGTGGCCTCTACGAGTCGCTCGCTTACCTGCTGGCGTGCCCAGTAAATGTCCACGTTCTCTTCGAAGACAATGGTTACCACAGAGAGGCCGAAGCGGGAGATGGAGCGCACCTCCTCAATTTTAGCGATGGTGGACATGGTCTGCTCCACCGGGAAGCTGATAAGCCGCTCCACTTCCTGCGCGGCAAGCGAGGGGCTGGTGGTGATGACCTGTACCTGATTGTTGGTGATGTCAGGCACGGCATCGATGGGCAGCTGTGTGGCGGAATAGCCGCCCCAAATAACAAGCGCAAGGGTAAAAATGCCGATGATGAGCTTGTTATGGATAGAAAAATGAATGATTTTATCTAGCACCTTTTAATTCTTTAATCCCAAAAACCACATACAAAAGTATGTGCACGCCTGTTGAGGCCGCACAAGGGTGCGGCAACGCGTGTTTACTTACCTAAAATAGAAATAGGTTAAGCCTTGGGCGGGTGCCAGAAAGGAAAAGAGGGGGAAACAGCACCACCAGGAAGGTAGGCGCTCAGGTAAGAGCCTTGCGGATTATAAGGTGGCTCCTCTATTTGCGGACAGCTGAAAGACAGTGTGATGCCCCCGCAGCAGTTGCATTCGCAGAGAGGAGAGCAGAGGTCAATGCCCTGTACCGGGTCAGCATGGCTGTGGGTAGCCTGGACTGTCGTGGTTTCACACTGGGCGTAGCCGTCCCGCTGTCCGTGCACGGCAGGCACGCCAGTAGAAAGATAACCATTCCCCATATGACAGACAGGTACTTCATTTGTGCAAAGGTAATAAATTTTAGCTACTCATGCTCCCTTCCTGTTGTTCATCCATCGTTATAGAGACGCCAGAAAGCTTATCCATCGTAACGTGAATCCTAAATGCATAGTTTTAACTCATCCAGCGCCCATAGGCCTTCTAACGACCTTCCATTAGAATAATAAAAAAAATCGATAACTCTTTAAAACTTTTCCATAACCTGTTTCTATAAGATGTGATACACAACCTTTACTCATATGAAACCACATCAAAAACGAGGTACTGGAACCAGAGTTAGAAGACTGTCTGCGAAACATGAAATGACCAAGCTGTTTGACAGCTCAAGATGGAATCCATCTGCGGTTCTGAACTATAACTACATATACTTCACGAATCTTATAGTAGACCGTACTAACTTATATTACGATAACGAGCATATAAAACCGGGCTTTCAGTTACTGTACAAAGAAAATGCAGGAGATGCCCAACCAAAAGCTATAGATTTTCAGCAGTTATACATCTGTGCTATTAAGCACTACGATTGGTGGTTTCCATTTGAGAATAGTTTCGACATCTACTTCAAATGCCAGAAGACACTTGATATCTACTTTTTAGAGTACCCTATGTACTTACGGTTTGCATGTGCCTCAGACGTTGAATCATGGGACTTTGAAAAGAGCTTTGCTTGGAGAAACAAAGTAACTGAAGCAGAGTTAAGACTGGACGATAACGTCACTTTTCATAATAGACGGGTGGACAAATTAACCAACCTCGGATTTTAGCTAGGACAACGCAACTACAGGCCAACCTACCCATCCGCCTCGGTAGTTAGCTAGCTTGGCCTGCTTAGGCACCCGCTCTGCCATTCCGAGGCGATGTGAAGCTGATACTTCAATAGCTCTGGTGAGGGGGTAGAGCGACAAGCATAATGTATAAGCCTTATGCTTATAAAAAAAGTTATTCAAGGCTTAAAACTTTTGGGTATGCACTTTATATAAAGTGTATAACATTGACAAATGAAGAAAATGAAAAGACACACATCGGTGGTACATCGAAAGAAAGTAGGAAACATGTTCCACCCTGCATACTACATGAAGAAAGACATATTCCCTCCACCACCTGTATTTACTTCTGAAATGTTTGGGGGAGCTGAAAGTCGATGTGGTAATGAAAAGTATGTGCGTGACAGAACGGTTTTTGACTGGGGAGAAGAAGGCGTGAGTTGTATAGATTACAAAGTAGGTGGTTTAATTATTGAGGGAGATACATGCAGGTACAAACCCGGCTTCATTTACCCCTTTGATGTGCTGCTGTATAAAGATTCAACGAGTGGTTCGTATGTGAAGGGACATGCTTTCAGTGACCTTGTGGTCTGTGCCATTCAAGAGTATGCAATCGATGCACGTGGAGGAATGCACTTTGGCATATTCTTTAGGAGTATTAGCATGAGTGAATTGTTCGTAATAGAATACCAGTACTCTAGATATCATGTACCTGATACTATTTCAGATTTTGACTATCCTTATTATTGCGCTCGCAGGTACGCACCAATAAGTGACGATGAACTGGTCGAATTAAGTAAAGAGAGGCATAGATTTAGACTGTATAACTTTAAGGAATACAGAACAAAGGTTAGAGAGTTTAAGATAGACCAGATATTGGACGCTACTAACAGTTTTTATGCCTGATGGGTGAGCATGAATATGTATAACACATAGGCATGGAATCGTGCTGGCTCTGTAGCAACAGCATAAAGACACTTGATACTGTTACATAGGCTTGGCTTCTGCCATAGGCGTATGATTGTCTAGCGTTGGACGGGCCTAGCTAAGGAGGAAGGGTGGTAGCAGAGCTGCTACCACCAGTTATGGTCGCCTTTGGATGAAGGTAGATTTTAATTGAATTAGGAGGGTTGGAGTCCGCAGGGGACTACAACAAGTGCCCATCTTAGGAGCTATTGGTATATTTTTTAAAAATTCACCACAAAAATTACCCACATGTGTCAGAAAGATGGATGAAGCAGTGCTTTTCAGTAGAACTTTGGCATACTTTACGAGGCGACCAATGACCCGCTTTATCATGGGTGAATCTCAATCGGAGTTCCGACCGATACGGGAGTGTAATCTAAACTGTGTCATCTCTATATTTCAATTTACTGGCCCTGTTGGTGTACTGGCGTAAGTCCTTACAGCAACAGGGCCAAACTTTTGAAGTGCGTCTCACTTCAAGTCCAGCTGCATCCTGTCCCCGAACCAGATGGAGAGCTGCTGAGCTGTCTGGCTCCAGTTGGCAAGGGGCATGACCCACTTTTTGCTGATGTTCTGATGAGAC
>NZ_AKIS01000212.1:0-17047 GCF_000277005.1 Pontibacter sp. BAB1700
AAAAAATAATGAATAAATTAGATAAGGAAATATTAAAAATGGGGATACTTCTTACGAGAAGTTAATTTTTACTAATCAAATACTACCCGCCAAATAAGTTTGCCAAGCTTCTTGAAATAGATTTCAGTAATGGATTCTTTCTTTCAAAATCTATGAACTTGCCATTCTGAATAACCATAAATTTGCTTTTAGAATAGTTTAAAAGGCCATCCTTAGCTTTTTGCCCATATATGAATACATTATCTCCTACAGTTATGTAATCAGGATATTTCTGTTCTATGACTATTTCAACACCGTCAGGATTAGAATAAGTGGTTTCAGTTAAGATTTTGATAATCCTGCTGTCCTTTGTTTTATAAATCTTCTTATCCTTCATCTTATATTTTCCATCTTCTATCTCCTCAGCTTCAATTGAAACTGAATCGCCAACTCTAGGATATTGATAGTATGTATCTTGACGCTTAACCTCCAGTATTCTACCATCTGATAATTTACTTTCAATCAGTTTTAGGTTTTGGTAACGCAACTCTTTTAAGTACCGATTTGCATCTAAGTCTTGAACCACATTTTCATTAGTCAGAACAAAAAATTGATTATCTGTTCCATCTAACCTTAATATCATCACACCTTTATCAATGAAAGCTTCATTGCAGAGAATTTTGTCATTTCCTCTATCTATAATTAGTGACCTTGCTTCCCGTAAATACTCCCATTTACCCATTTGAACCTGACCATTTCTTGATAGAATAAGATCATGATTCTTTTTAAAAATAAAGCTTTTGCATTTGCTGATCTTCATCAATCATAGCCCATGGCTTATCAATTAAAATAGCCGTTTTATCTAGTGTAGCACTAAATTCTTTTAGTTGCTTAACTACACTCTTTAGGTATAATTTCATTGCCAATTTTTAAATTAGTTGATAGTTACTAAGTACTTACTACCCAAACCCAATCCCCTCCATATTTTCCCGAGTCCACTTTTCCAGCAGGGCACTTTCCTTAAACTGAGCAGCCAATTCGGCTAAGGTCACAGTCCTGTATCATCATCTAATAGCCTTTCGAGTTCAGCAGATAGTTGTGCTTTATCGGGCAGGTATAGTTGATATTTGCTTACAAATAGTTGTTTACTGATATTTTCAGTAGCATACTCCACTAAGATATGGTCTTTATAAGCCCCTAATACAATGCCTATGGGTGGGTTATCTCCCTCCACATTTTCTTCTTTGGCAAAGTAGTTCAGGTATAGGTTCATCTGGCCGATGTCGTTATGTTCTATTTCGCCTCTTTTCAGGTCAATCAGCACAAAGCATTTCAAGATGCGGTGGTAGAAAACCAGGTCCACGTAGAAGTGCCGGTTAGCCAAACTGATTTTATATTGTCGCCCGATAAAAGCAAAGCCTTTACCCAACTCTAACAGGAACTGCTCTAAATTTTGAATGAGCTTCTCTTCCAGTTCGCCCTCTTTGTAGTGGTACTGCTGCGGTATGCCCAAAAACTCAAATACATAGGGGTCTTTTACAATGTCTTCCGCTTTCTGAACTTCGGCTCCCTGCTCCGCTATTTTCAAAACGCCGTCTTTGTCCTTGCTTAAAGCCAACCGGTGAAACAGCATGCTTTTCATTTGGCGTTTCAACTCTCGCACGCTCCAGTTTTCTTTTTCGCATTGCTTTGTATAGAAACTGATTTCCAACTGGTTATCGGCTTTTAATATTTCAAAGTAGTGGCTCCAGCTTAATTGGTGAGACAGTGTCTCACTTTTTGAAAAAGCCAGGTAAAACTTGCGCATATACACCAGATTGGAGCGGCTGAAGCCCTTGCCAAATTCCAGCGTCAGGTCTCTGGAGAGTTGGTTAAGCAAATCTGAGCCGTAGGCTGCTTTTTCCTTTCCGCCTTGCTCAAACTCTACATGTGTTTGCCAATTTGCCAATAGGTTTGCACCAGAATGGTATTGATGGCACGCCCTGCCTGCTCACGTCCGCTTTTTAGCAAATGCCCAATTTGCCCAATCAGTTCTTTATATGGCACCAACTCTTTCATACAGTTTCTTCGCCAGGTTTTAAGCGCTCTTCTTTTAAATCGGTTTACAACCCAAACCCAATCCCCTCCAGATTCTCCCGAATCCGCTTCTCCAGCAGGGCGCTTTCTTCAAATTGAGCGGCCAGTTCGGTGGTTAGCAGTTTCATCTTCTCTTCAAACGGAACGCCGTCGTCTTCCTCGGCTTCGGAGCCCACGTAGCGGCCCGGCGAGAGCACGTAATTGTTGGCGGCCACCTCGGCTAAGGTAGCGGCCTTGCAGAAGCCTTCGGTATCGGAGTAGCTGCCGCCGATGTTGCGCCAGGTATGGTAGGTGTCGGCAATGCGGGCCACGTCGGCATCTTCGAACACGCGCAGGCGGCGGCTAGCCATGGTACCCAGCTTGCGGGCATCAATAAAGAGGATCTCGTTTTTGCGCTCGCGGTGCTCGCCGTCGCGGCCGTCGCGGTTCTTGCTCAAAATAAAGATAACAGGCCGGTATGCCGGTGGTCAGGAACAGCTTGTCGGGCATCTGTACAATGCAGTCTACCATGCCCTGCTGTATCATGTGCTCGCGCACGTTCTTTTCGCCGGCGCTTCCGGTGGTCATGGCGCCGTTGGCCATCACCACGCCTGCCGTGCCGCGCTCCGAGAGGTGGTGCCACAGCGTCTGGAACCACATGTAGTTGGCGTTGCCGGGCGTGGTAAAGGTATCTTTGGCCCCGAAGAGGCGCGGGTCGTTGTCGGACAGCAGCTCAGGGTGCCAGTTACTGATGTTGAACGGCGGATTCATGAGGGCGTAGTCGGCCTTCAGGTCGGGGAAGCGGTCCTGCAGCAGCGAGTCGCCCAACTTCACGTCGAAAGAGAGGTTGCGCAGCAGCAAATTCATTTTGCACAGACGCAGCGTGCCTTCGTAGCGCTCCTGCCCGTAAATGGAGATGTCATTCTTGTCGCCACCGTGCGCCTGCAGAAACTTGAGGCTCTGCACAAACATACCGCCCGAACCGCAAGCCAGGTCCATGATGCGGCCCTTGAGCGGCTCGAGCATCTCCACGAGCAAACGCACCACCGAGCCCGGTGTAAAGAACTGCCCCGCGCCGGAGCCTTCGGCCATGGCAAACTTGCCGATGTAGTATTCATACACGCGGCCGTAGATGTCGGATTCGGGGTTGTTGATCTCGGAGAACTTCTCTTTGGAGAACAGGTTGATAAGCCCGGCCACCTGCGTAGGGGAGAGCTGGCTTTTGACAAAGATCGGCTCCAGCACGCCTTTGTAGTCGGGGTTGCGCTTGCTCAGGATCTCGTCGATCAGCACAAAGGCCTTGTCTACCTTCACCTTGATGTCGTCCTGCTCGGCGTTCTCGCGCAGGTAGGCCCAGGTTGCCTCGCGGGGTAGGCGGTATACGTTCTTTACCTGGTACTCCAGCTCGTCTTCCAGCACTTCAGTCTGCTCGTGCTGTTCTATGTTATAGTAGTCGCTCTGCGGGTCGAAAAAGGAAAGCTGCAGCTCCTGCTTGCGCACTTCGAAACGCTCGGAAAGGTGCTTCAGGAACAGCAGCGACAGCACGTAATCTTTGTACTGGTTCTCGGCTACAGCGCCGCGCAGTTCGTTGGCGGCATTCCAGAGTTCGTTTTCAAAATCTATATCCGCTTTGGGTGCAGCGGCAGGGGTATTCTTCTTGGCCATGTAAGGGTGTACTCGGTGTTGAAACAAAGGCTCAAGATAGGGAAATATGTAGAATGTTTGGAGGAAAAATATAGATTATTTAAAATATTTGTGAATCTTATTGTTATCTTTTCTGCCTGATAAGGTATAGACAGTTTACACGCTTCATTTTTAATAACTTTAGGTATAAAGCCAAACGATATGCACAAGCAAACACACAGTTTCCCAGCCTTGATTTCTTTCTTCATACCGGGATTAGGCCAGCTCATCAAAGGGCATATTCTGAAGGGAATATTCATCTGGATCTTTGGCGGGATTCTGACTTTCTTTTTCTGGTGGACCTTCATCATCCCGTTCATTCTGTGGGCCTGGAATGTGTATGATGCGTATAATTCGTAATCCTTCAAGTGACTGCATAACACGTCCAGATTTCTCCTATCGTCGAAATGACAGAGCGGAGGCAATTCTGATGCTCCTAAATTGATTCTGAAATGATAACCTATCCTACAGGTATGAAAACACTACTGCTGATCCTGATGTTCTTTACCACGTTTGTGGCTTTTGCGCAATCTCCGGAAGAAAAGTTAGCACAGTTAAACATCCAATTGCCGGAAGTACCCGCTGCCGGTGGCAGTTTTGTAGACGCTGTAAAAGTTGGCAACCTGATTTACCTGTCGGGCAAAGGTCCGCGTAACAGCAAGGGGGAGTACATCAAGGGCAAGCTGGGCCAGGACCTGACCGTGGAGCAGGGCTATGAGGCGGCTAAGTTGGTTGCCTGCAGCAACTGGCGGTACTGAAAAGAGAGCTGGGTGACCTGAAGCGGGTTAAGCGTATCGTGAAAGTCAACGGGTATGTGAATTCAGCCGCGACCTTTTATGACCAGCCGAAAGTGATCAATGGGTTTTCGGATGTGATGAACGCCGTTTTTGGAGACAAGGGCAAACATGCACGAACATCAGTAGGCACCAATGCGCTTCCGTTTAACATGGCAGTGGAAGTAGAGATGATCGTGGAAGTAGAAGAGTAACTGCCTGCTAATTCACCATCCGGGACTAGGTATTATTCCACAGTCCTTGACAATCACAGATACCGGTTACGATGCATGCACCAACTTGTCCGCACGCACTGTGACCTGCTAATAGCTCAACCTAAGAAGTTTTCTAGTTGCCTCCGTCTCAATGGCTTACATCTTATGCTAAGAAACCTTCTGTAAACTAGTTGGTTATCCTTATAAATCCAAAAGGTTTTGTTTTCATATTTTCCACTTAAAGGCCACTATTATGACTCCTAAAACTGCACTCGCTTTGTTGTTGGCTGGTTCGCTCGCCTATTTGGTTGTCGAACTGGTCGCTGACTAAGGTAGCACATTGCTATACCTGTTGCTGTACCGCTTTCCCATACCTGAAAAATACCAGTAACACCACCAGGGCCACAAGGGCCAGACAGATCCAGGCGGTGGTGATGATCTGCGGGCTTTCCGCTGCACTCAGTTCACGGTGTTTGAGGATGATGCCATAGAGCGCCCAGACACCGACCAGTCCCACAAAAGGATTGGTTCTGCTGAAGACCACGAACACCACGATCAGGGTCGCTGCTACGATCATGATCATCGCCCAGATGCCTTCGCTCACCCCAAAGCCATCCCACCCTAAACCCACCAAAGCGGAGCTGATGTTGGCAACCATCGCAATGATGATCCAGCCAAAGTAAAGGCTCAGTGGCACCTGTGTAAACCAGCGGGAAGCTGCCGAGCGGCTCGTGTCAAAGATGCCCAGGCGTATGTGAATGGCCAGCAGCGTGACCAGCTGGATCAGGATCAGCGCCACGGAGAGCAGTAGTCGCTCGTGTACCCAGGCGATGGTCCAGGCGCCGGTGGCCAGGTTGTTGAGCATAAAGAGGAAACCGAGCCGCTTCAGGTCCACATTGGCTTCGTGCAGCGCCGGTTCTTTAAAAGCTTTGACGATGTGGTAAATGCAAAAGGCGGAGAGGGCCAGGTAGATGACGCCCCAGATCGAAAAGGTGATGCCCGCCGGGGTGAAAAGCGCCGGATATTTCGCCGACACCTCACCAATGGTCTGACTATTGAAAAGCTCCAGCTGCGTGAGTTGCGAGGGCACCAGGTGCAGCAGAAAAAACACGGTGTTCAGGATGGCAAGTGTCTTGACGTTTTTCATGGGGTGTAATGCCTTTTTATCTGTTTTCTCTCTCTACGCATGAAGCCCTCTTTCAGCCAAAAATCCTCTTTTTTCGTTATGCTTAGCTAATAGTTATTCCCATACCTGCATTAGTGTAAAGCAAGATGAAACAATGACAAAAGACCTCACCGGCAAAACCATCGTCATCACAGGCGGAAGCTCCGGCATTGGCGCGGCGGCCGCCCGGATCCTGCGCCAAAGGGGAGCGCAGGTGGTGATCACGGGGCGCTCTGCCGAAACCAAAAAACTGGCGGAAGAGATCGGTTGCGACTACTACCTGGTGGACTATACCCGCTTTGCGGAAGTACGTTCGTTTGCGCAAAAGCTGCTGGAGCAGTATCCCCGCATCGATGTGCTGGTCAACAACGTGGGCGGGATCATCGCCGACAGGCGGGTGACGGCAGATGGCCACGAAATGACGCTGCAGGTAAATCACCTGTCCGGCTTCCTGCTGACCCACCTGCTACGGGAACGGCTGGAAGCCTCCAAAGCGATCGTGATCAATACCTCCAGCGCGGCTAACCTGATGGGCCGTATCAACTTCGATGACCTCGAAAGCGAAAAGAACTACAAAAGCTTCCGGGCCTACGGTGCAGCCAAGCAGATGAACATACTGCATGCTGCGGAGATCAGCAGACGATTCAAAGGCGTGTGGGCCGCTTCTTTTCACCCGGGGGTAGTGGAGACTGGCTTTGCGCGGGAAGGAGGGAGCACGGTCAAGTGGCTGTACGAGTCAACAGTCAAGCGCTTTTTTATGATCTCTCCTGAACAGGGAGCCGATACCCTGATCTGGCTCATCAGCACGACGCCGGGCAAGGACTGGCAGGATGGACAGTACTATTACAAACGCAGACCCGGCCGCAAGAATCCGCAGGTAGTAGCCGGTATAGCGAGCAGACTCTGGGAGGTGTCGGAGAGACTGACTGGCGCGAACAAGCCCGAACAGGTATAGCATTATAGTTGAACAGAAATACGAACCAAGATATGAAAACAGCACTCGTAATAGGCGCCACCGGCCTGGTGGGAAAACAACTGGTACAGCAGCTATTGGCAGATGATCGATTCAATAATGTGATCGTATTCGGTCGCCGCTCCTTAGGTATAACCAACACGAAACTGCAGGAGCATCTGATCGATTTTGACAAGCCCGAAGAATGGCAGCAACTGGTGAAGGGCGATGTCTTTTTCTCGACACTGGGCACCACGCTCAAGCAGGCAGGCGGTCAGAACGAGCAGTACAAAGTAGACTACCACTACCAGTACAAATTTGCCGAAGCCGCTGCCCGGAACGGTGTACCGGCCTATGTGCTGGTGTCTTCCTCCGGTGCCGATCCGGGTTCTCTGATCTTCTACTCCCGCATGAAAGGAGCATTGGAGGAAGCCGTGAAGAAACTCGGATTCAAAAGCATCAGCATCATCCAGCCCGGTCTGCTGCACGGCGACCGCCAGGAGAGCCGCACCGGCGAAGAGATAGGCTATAAAGTGATGCACTTCCTCGACAAACTAGGTATAGCCGGCAAGTACAAACCTTACGAAGACAGGGTAGTGGCGCAAGCCATGATCAACGCAGGTATTGCCGCCCAGCCTGGTGTGCATACCTATAACTTAAACGAGGTGTTTGAGCTTGCTGAGCGGGAGCACCTGAGTCGCTAGTTCAGGCGATATGCGCCGTGCTTACTGCAACAGTAGCTTCCGGTCTACATGGCCTTTTTCCGTGCTCAACCTGAGCAGGTAAATGCCTTTGGGCTGCTTGCTCAGGTTGAGCTTTTCTTTCAGTATACCTGACAGGCTGTGCACCTGCTGGCTGAAGATCAATTTGCCGGTCGGGTCATATACCTGCAGGCTAGCCTCGGAGGTGCCGGTTAGCTGTGCCTCGAGCTGGACGAGCGTGCTGGCGGGGTTTGGGAACAGCTGTATGCCCGTTGCCACTTCAGCCTCGTTTGTGTTGGTGCACACACTCACCGTGATCTCTTTTTCGACTGTGATGGAGCAGACGTTAGCGTAGGTATAGGTGATGCGGTGTGTACCCGGTCCGGCCTCCGCCGCATTGAACACGCCATTCTGCACATGGTTTCCGCCATAGGTTCCGCCCGCCGGTGATCCGCCTGTCAACTGGAAGTTGGTGGTGGAAGAGCACACCTGCTGGAAGTCAGCCAGGCTGACGGTTGTGAACTCGTAGACGGTGATCGATTTGGTGGCGCTGACACTGCAACCATTCTCAGAAAAGGTATAGGTCAGCTGATGTGTGCCAAGTCCTGCCAGAGCTGGATCAAAAATGCCATTCGGCTTCGTTCCGATACCCGACCAGACGCCCCCTGCCGGGCTAAAGCCACTTAACTCTATGAGCCTTGCTTCAGGCAGGCGTTTTCATTCTGACCGGCCTTCACCACCGGCATGGCTTGCACCTGTATGTCCAGGTATGTGCTTGCGGATTGTCCGTTGAAGTTCTGCGCCGCCACTCCTATCTGTCCGCTATTCGGGCCGATGCGCAGGTTGATCGTGGTGGTGCCTTGCCCTTGTATGATCTGGTAGCCTTCGGGCACGGTCCAGGTATAGCACCCGCGCCGCTCACCGGACTGATGCTGTAGGTCACGGCATCCTGCTGGGCACATACCTGGCTTGGGCCGCTGATCTTGCCCGGCTTGTCCGGTATGGTCACCTGGTTCATCAGGCTGGCGATTCGCTTCGTGATCGTATCGTGGCAGACCATGCAGAAATGAATGACTTCGCTTGCCGTGGAAAGGTAACGCATGCTGCAGCGCTGGTGCGGCCGGTACCAGGTAGGCGACTCTTCATAGGGGTAAATACCCACACCCGTGTTGTTCAGCCACTGCTTCCACTTCACGGTTTCAGGAGAGGAGACCTGCGTCATGTTCGGCCGCTCACGGGCATACTGCGGACCGGCCCAGTATTCATCGGCAAGGTTGGCAAAGGAGTGGCCAATCTCGTGAATGGCGATCTCTTTGGATTGAACATTGGTAGAGCTGGTGGCATAAGCGCCGCCCGATCCGCCGTAGTAAGGACTGTTGACGAGCACAAACACCTGGTCGTACTCCGGAAAATTGCTGGCGAGTACAGATGATATGGCCATGTGATTGGTTGGCACGAGCAGGCGGTGTATTCCACCGTAGTCAAAAGTGGAGCCGAAGTAGTTGTCTACTTTGACGATTGGAATGGCTGATTGGGTGCTTTCATCACTGGCAGTGCCCGGGTGACTGGCACCACTTTGTTTTGAAGGTACTTTGATGGCGAAAACGTTGAAGAAAACTTTGTTCTCCCTGAAAGGCGGTTTGGCAAAGATTCCATCCACGGTGCCCTTCACATCCTCTATGTATTTGCCGAGCTCGTTTGCCTGGTAGCCGTCCGCGAGAAACACAAAGTTGATATACTTGTCCGACGGTCCGTGGTAGAGGATCGTGTCGACTTCAAATTTCTGTGCCTGGGCAAGCAGTACACTGCAAAGCACCAGCCATACCGTGGTCAATAGCCTTTTCATAGCGTCAGTCTTGCGATTTCTTTAAGTTGTTTGTCTTCCTGTAGCTGTTCGATGAGCAGATGGGTTGTGCCCGGGTAATAGGGGGCCCTGAGGGTGAAAGTAGCCTGTTTCAGCTGAAAGGTTTTCTTCTGGAGCTCGCCTGATTCAGCGGCATATTCGAGGGTGTTGGCCAGCGGATCAGGTATAGCGGTGCTGTAGAGTACCTGTCCGGCTGAGCTTAGCAGGGAACATTGCAGGTCGCCGGAACCGTTTTCATGACCCTGGTGTGCGAGGTTTTTCATCCGGCCATCCGTCACTGTTTTGTTCAGCAATCTCACCGTGCTCTCCTTTGTCAGGCTGTCCCGGCTCAGCTCCAGGTCCAGGAAGATAATCTGGGAAACGGGGCTTGTCATAGCTTGTCCGCCGGCCTCCGCTGTACTAGCCGCCGTGCTGGAAGTGTGGCTTGTCTGGCAGGCTGTTAAAGCCATGAACAGCAAGGGGATATACAGGTATAGGCGCATCGCAGTTCTGATTCATGTATGGTTACTTAGCCAATCCGCCAGGTGATCGTCACGGTTTCGGCAACATCGATGTCGTCCGGCTCAAAGTCGGGGGCAGGGGCGGAGGCCTCCATCAGCACCTGGCTGTCATACACCGGGTAGTCGTGCTGCTGCGAGCGAATGGTGAGTTCGCGGTAGGAGTAGTCAATGTCCAGGATCTCGCGCAGCTCCACTTCGGTGGCCTCGGCGATGAGGGCGGCATTCTCTTTGGCTTTGGCGATGGCCTGCAGGATCAGCTGCTGCTGGTGCCCGCTGGCATCTTTCACCCCGAAGGAGATGCTGAAGTCCAGGCTGTCCAGCTTTTTGGCGATCTGGCTGAGCAGTTTGTTGATGAGTGCCTTGTCAAGGGGCAGCTCCAGTTCCAGGCGGTGGGTGGCGCTGTAGCCAAGAAAGTCAGACTTCTCGGTCTTGCGGTTCCACTGGGTCTCTTTGCGGATCCCGAAGTCCTTGGTCTTGAGGCTGCTGCGGCTTATACCCTGTGCTTCAATGATGCTGCGCAGTTCCTCTACTTTAGTGTTGAGGGCATCTACTGTTTTGTCGTATTCCCACTCCTGTGCCACTGCACTGAAGGAAAGGATCATGATATCAGGCGAGACGGAAAGTTTTCCGCGCCCCGTGATCTGTAGTTTGCGTTTCATAGCACAGGTATGTATTAGGTGAATTATGCTCCAATATATAGATTAAATTGAATAATTTGAAAAATTCAACCTTATATACTGTAAAGTTACATATTGGAGGAGGCTACACCTCAAAAGAGCGGGTGAATGCTAGCCTGGAGCCCCGGCAGATGATTATATTTACACCACTATACCGGAACCTATGGACTTTTTGAATTCAATTTTACCTTCCTGCTCTGCTCGGTGCTGCTGACAGCCTGTGTGTCAAAATCACCGCAGGGTATGGGGGACGAAAATACCGAAAAGGCAGCGTCGCAACTGCGTATCATGAGCTACAACATCCACCATGCAAATCCGCCCGGGGAAAAAGGCGTGATCGACCTGGAAGCAATTGCCGGGGTGATCCGGAGCGAAGAGCCGGACCTGGTGGCCCTGCAGGAAGTGGACGTGCACATTCCGCGATCAGGAAATGTGCACCAGGCGGAAGCACTGGCAGCGATGCTGGGGATGCATTTCTATTTTGCGAAAGCGATTGATTTCGGGGGAGGGGAGTATGGCGTTGCGATCCTGTCACGCTACCCGCTGTCGGATACCCGGAAGGTGGAGTTGCCTAAAGAGGATAGCCCGAAAGCCGAGGGCCGCGTGCTGGCAGTCGCCACGGTGCAATTGCCCGGCGGGCAGCGCATCCGCTTCGGCAGCACCCACCTCGACATACAGAGCAGCGCCAACCGGCAGCAGCAGGTACAGACCATCATTGCCGTGGCCGCAGCCGATCAACTGCCTTTTATCCTGGCTGGTGACCTTAATGACTACCCGGACAGTCCCGCCATCGCTACGCTGGACGAGACGTTTCAACGTACCTGCCTGGCGGCGTGCGAGGCCACCTTCCCGCAGGACAAGCCGGACCGCATCATCGACTATATCGCCTTTACGCGATCATCCGGCCTTGCGGTGCGATCGCATCGGGTGGTGCCTGAGAGCTACGCCTCCGATCACCGACCGGTTGTGGCGGTGCTGGGCCTTTCTTCTGCCCCTGGTGCCTTTAGTCGTTAGAGGCCAGCTGCTCTGTTCCGTTAGGCCAGCTTTCCATGGACAGGATCTTCAGCTTGAGGGCATCGGTTACCTCGTCTGCTATCTGGTTAGGTGACCGGTTATAGCGGGTGTTGGCCAGCACCACAAAGCTATACTCGTCGTTGACCCTGGAGAGTACGGCCGTAGTGCCGGGCAGGGAACCGTAATGGGTCCAGGTATCGCCGCCAAAATAAGTGCTCTGCAGCAGGTTGCTACTGATCAGATCAGGTATAGCCGGGTTGCGGTCGATCAGGGCCATGAAGCGCATCAGGTCGCCTGTGCTTGAGAGCCAGCCGCCATGGGAGTCCATGCGGGTCATGTTGTAAGCATAGGGGCTGTGTTCTTGTTGGTAGTATTTAACCTCTTTAGGGGCTTTTTCCGCTTCCGTATCACCTGCAATGCGCATCCCGACAACCTTGGCAGGCTGCAGTATGTCTTCCTGTATGTATTCCTGGTAGGTCTTGCCTGTCACTTTTTCGATCACCCTGCCCAGGATGCTATAACCCAGGTTGGAGTAAGCGTTCGTCAGGCCGGGATGGTGATCCAGCGCCCGATGCAGCAGCTGCTCGGTTATGATCTCCCTGGCCGTGGCGGCATACTCAACCAGCATGGGGTCTCCTGCGCTGTTGCTCCAGCCAGCGGTATGCGTGAGCAGGTGGTAGACAGTGATCAGCCCGATGTTCGGGTCAGCCGCAGGGCCGGAAACTCGTCAGCCAATATGCCTTCCGGACCAAATACCTTGTCTGCCAATGTCAACTTGCCATCCTGAATCAGCTTGAGAATGCCGGCACTTGTGATGGGTTTAGATAAACTGGCAATCCGGAAAAGGCTCTGGTCGCTCACGAGTTCTTCATTTTCCCTGTCTGCGTAGCCATAACTCCGGACAAACACCGGTTCCCCGTTTCGGGTGATCGAGACAGAAATCCCCGGTACGTCATAGCGCTGCATAATCGCATGGAGCGTCTCATCGAAATCTATGAAAGCAGAGCCAGGCAACGCTTCCTGCTGCACCACGCTTCCATCCGCTGCCACTACATTGTAGAAAATGCTCTGCTGTTCCACAGCATCTGCATCGTTGCCTGTAGTAGTAGAAGCTGCATGGGCAGTTAAATAGGGAACCACACCGCCTGTGGTAGACCCGCTGGATACGCCTTGTGGGGCAGTGTTTTTTGGAAGTGAAAGGGAAGGAAACAGACCCGCCTCCAGTTGCTGGATTTGAGAATGCTCTGGTTTTCTGAACTCGCCCTGGCAAGCAAACATGCTACACAGAAGCAGCGCGACAGTCAGCCTTCTGTACATACTGTAAAAGGTAATAGGTACTAAAATTCGTAAAAGGCGGCGACTACAGGTATAGCTTATACCTTGGCCGTTTTTTCATAGTGTAGGTATAAAGGACGTTCAAATCTGATCCGCTGGGAGACTGATTCTGATGCTAATATAATTCGTGCGGGCTTCTGAAACAAAATAAATTTAAAATCGTATTTGCACTATTTTTATTATTTAGGCCTTTTTTGGGTCTTAATAGTGTATTAATTCTATAGGTCTGCTGGCATCACTCTTGGTGATTATGATTATTTCTAATAATTAATTGCGAGTTTTCAAGAGGTCCTTTAATTGATATGACGTGCTTTTCTACTTTATCGGAGTGAGTGAAGAGGATAGCTGTTGATTATGAGTATCTTATGTTATGGCGATAAATATAAATCCGACTATATATTGAAAATTAAACGAATTGATTGGATTTTATAAATAAAGCCTGATAGGAAGGACAACCAATTTTTAACAGGATTTACCACTCTCAATTTTGCCTGTCTGCAAGTAGGGTTTAGGCTTAAAAGCAAAAGCCCCGTAAATTTCTGGTTACGGGGCTTTTGGAAATACAATGCGGGAATAATTGGGCAGCTTACTGTACAGGAGTGCTCACCTTCTTCTCTTTCGGGTTACGATTCAGAAGCGGCAGCAGCGACACGCCCACATAGGCATTGGCGCCATAGGGCTTACCCAGGTTAAAGGCACCACCAATGTTGTCGGAACCGATGTAAAAATTCATGAAGCGCACCATCGCCCCCACAGTCAGTACCGAGTAATTGTTTTGCAGGCAACCGGCATGGCCACTTCAAACTTCCTGAACTCAGCACGTGGCGTAATGGCAAACAACGAGTTCTGGCGCATGCCGGTCGCATTCTTGCCGCGCACGCCCTGTATCAGGGTGGCATTTGCGTATAGGTTGCGCGTCAGGCGATAGTCCACGTTGATGTGCAGGGCAGTTGGGAGGGCTGCACGGAAAGACGTTGTCTTTTCGTTTTCGCTCACGTCCAGTTGCTCGTTCAGGTAGTCCAGCATTTCCTCCGTAGTTTCTGCGTCGCCGAACTCAGTCAGGTTGACTTCCTTGTTAGTACGCTTCACGTCGTAGGCCCATACCAGGTCCGGGTTGTTGTAATTGATGCTACCGACATCCATCAGGGACACCGCCACGCGGTACTTGTATTTGTTCTGCTCCACGTCGGTCAGCACCTGCCCGTTGCGGGTGATCTGGTAATCAGGGTTGTTGGTGCGGTACTCGTAGGTAAAGCCCAGGTCAGTACCCCAGCCATTGCCGGCGCTTTTGCTGCCGAATAACAGGCCCAGGAGGTCGCCGCTTTCGGCCGCGTCAAAGTCCGGCATAGCGGCATATCCATAGCGGGCATGTACTTTGTCCAGTTTCACCACGTATTCGGCATCTCCGGTTACATCATTTGTTCTCTCCTCAGCCTGTAGATCAGTGTCTTCCAGGTTCAGGTAGGCAGAGGATCCGCCATTTAGGCGCTTCACTGTTATACCGGCCTTCACAAAGTGTGGTCCCTGATCCAGCACGACGCGTGCATAACTGATGCCAAATTCTGAAAAGGCATTCACATTGAGGTTCATGTTGTTGCCAGTGTAGCGCTTATACAGGTAGCTGTCGTCTTCGCCGTCTGCCACTTTATACAGGCGTGCCACTTCCTCTGACAGGTTGTTGGCCTGCGCTGCGGCACGTACACGGGTTGTTACGGCAATACTGTGCAGGGGACTCAGCTGCAACATCAGGGCAGGACCTCGGAAGTCAGCGCCTGCCATCACGAGCTTCTGCTTGCCATTGAGGTTCTCCTGGATATACTCGCTCTTGAACTCCTCGCCCGTTCGGGCCAGTTTGAACAGCGACATCGGTGCATCGTAGCGCAGGTAGTTGTTTGAAGCTCCAGACTCTGCTGAGAACAGGCTCAGGAAGAATTTGTGACGTGAATCAGCAATTGCTGATGGGTTGGTATAGAGGCTGTTGGTGCCTGCATAGTTGCTGTTGGCTATACCTAGCTGCTGTGCCTGTGCTGATTCAGGTAAAAAGGGTGATACCAGCAAGCTAAGACCAAGCGCAAATTTTAAAGCGTAAATTTTACGATTCATGCAAAGTGAATAAGGGTGAGTAAATAGAATAAGGGTAAGCTGTGTATCATAGCCTGGAAAGGCATTCGGGAATAAAAGGCGATGCTACATGCAAAGAGTAGCGGTACATAAAATCATCGAAAAAACAATATTTTGCTTTCAGAGGCGGCAAAGGTAGTATTCCGGATTGGTTGCGCCAATACCTACATCTGGGTATTTAGTGAAAAAAAAGCCCCTTCGATTGGAAGGGGCTTTGTCGTTGATGGCGTGGCAGCTATACCTTACCAGGCGATGCCGTAGTCTTCGCCGTGGTTGCTGGAGCCTCCCCAGAAGCTGCCGTGTTGCCAATCGAAGAAGACGGCGTTGATCGGTCCACTCGTTCGATCGCCAAAGCTCAGGGTATAGCCCATCTTCTTTAGTTCATTGCGGACTGCATCCGGCGTGCTTTCGTTGAGCAGGATGTGGCCGGGCTTGGGCTTGCGGTCGTCGATCTTAGCGCCGCCCAGCGAAAGCCAGAGCTGGTTGGTGTTGAAGTTGGCTGCTTCGGCTGCCTGCTGTACGTTCATGCCGAACTCCACCACATTCAGGAAAAACTGTAGCAGGTTCTGGTCCTGCGTATCGCCACCCTGCACCGCAAAAGACAGGTAGGGTTTGCCATCCTTCAGTGCCATGGAAGGGGTGAGGGTCACCCGCGGACGTTTGCCCGGCTCCACCACATTGAAAGGATTCAGCTCTGCATCGAGCACAAAGCTCTGCATGCGCTGGCTCATACCTATACCTGTGTTACCCGCAATAACAGCCGGAAGCCAGCCCCCGCTTGGGGTGATCGAAACCACCCAACCTTCTTTGTCAGCCGCTTCGATGGTGGTGGTGCCGCGCCAGAGTCTGTCCTGGTATTCGGCATCCTCCATGGATGAACCGCTGCGCTGGTCATGGGTAGGGGCAAAGTTGCGGCGCACCGTGTCAGGTTCGTAGCCTCTTTTCTTCAGCATTTTCAGGTATGGGTTCTTGCGACCTCAAAAGGGTAGGGGTCGCCCGGGCCGATGGTCGCGTCGTTCTTGTTGTACTGGATCAGGCTGGCACGCTGCTTGGCGTATTCTTTACTGAGCAGACCCTTCATCGGCTCTTCCGGTTTGAAGTAAGGATCGCCGTAATAGAAGTCGCGGTCGGCAAAAGACAGGTTCATGGCCTGGTACAGGGTATGGATGTAGCGGGTGCTGTTATAGCCCATGCCTTTCAGGTCGAAGTTTTCCAGGATGTTGAGCGCCTGCAGCATGGTTGGGCCCTGTGTCCACTGCTGCAGTTTGTATACTTCCACGCCTTTGTAATTCACCATCATCGGCTCTTCCTCGATCGGTTTCCACTTGGCCAGGTCCTGCATCGTGATCAGACCACCCTGCTCCTTGGAGCCGCGCACAAACTCCTCGGCAATATCACCTTTGTAGAAGCGGTCGTAAGCCGCCATGATCGCCTCTTTGCGGCTTTTGCCTTGCTTTAAAGCTGCTCGCTCAGCTTCCACCAGTTTGGTCAGCGTCTGCAGCAGGTCCTTTTGCACGAAGATCTCCCCAGCATTCGGGGCTTCGCGTTCCTCTCCCGGATGCGTCAGAAACACTTTTTTGCTGTAAGGCCACTGCTTGATCAGCTCCTTATTCTTCTCCATGCTGTTGGCTGTCTGCGCTTCGATCGGGTAGCCGGCTGCCATTTCCATAGCGGGTGCCAGTACCTCTTCCAGGCTCAGCGTTCCGTAATTGGCCAGCATGTGCATCAGTCCGCCTGCTGTGCCCGGTGTGGTCGCGGCCAGCGGACCGTTCTCCGGCGGGAAGTTATAGCCTTTGTCCTTGAAGTACTTGGGTGTAGCACCGGTTGGCGCGACACCTAAGGCGTTAATGGCGATCACCTTTTTTGTTTTGGGATTATAGATGAGCGCCTGCGTTTCGCCGCCCCAGCTCAGCACATCCCACATGGTGCAGGTAGCGGCCAGCATGGTGCAGGCCGCATCCACGGCATTGCCGCCTTTCTGGAAAGTCATGGCGCCGGCAGTGGCCGCAAGGG
>NZ_AKIS01000213.1:0-13030 GCF_000277005.1 Pontibacter sp. BAB1700
CTTCGGTCACTACTACTGAAAATGGGTTTGCAGGGCAGTAGCGGGATCGCCAGCGTACAAAGGGAAAAGGCAGTACTTTGAAAAAATTACTGTCAGCGTAGGAAATGCCTACAGTAAGGGCATTTTCTTTTTAACGGAGCGAATTCTGGCCCATTTGCAGAAGAAACGTTGCCTGCTCTACCTCCGGATACTCCTCGGTCAGGGTTTGCGCGAGCGGACCATGGCTGAGTGCGGTTTTCTTAGCCTGTCCGTTCAGGCTCATATCACTCGTAACTCTATACAGCCTGTCAGCATCACTAAAACTCTGATCGTAGCTCAGTTCATGTTGCAGGAACAGGTAGATGAGTATGCAGGAAGCTATACCTACAGCCAAACCAATGATGTTGATGGCAGCATGTACCCTGTTTCGTGTTATGCTGCGCCAGGAGGTAAGCCAGTAATTCTTGAGCATAGATCTTTACCGCTTTAGTTACTCAGTTTATTTGGTCAATAGGCTAAGGCTATACCTGCAGGATGCTTACGCTGCCAGGGCCGCCGCACACATGAAGGTGAAGCCTATCTGCTATTGCATAGAGGCTGACATCACACAAGGCAGAAGACTTTTCTGCTATCAGCCTTAGAGCAGCTCGGCAGCGTGCTTTCTGGCGTTAAGACTTTCTGTCACGATCTGGCCGTCAAACAGGTTTACAATGCGGTGCGCATATTCAGCATCAGAAGGAGAGTGCGTTACCATTACCACCGTCGTACCGGCATCATTCAACTCAGACAGCAAAGACATCACCTCACGGCCGTGTACCGAGTCCAGGTTACCGGTCGGTTCGTCAGCCAGGATCAGGCTGGGGTTGGATACCGTGGCACGGGCAATGGCGACACGCTGCTGCTGACCACCGGAAAGCTGCTGTGGGAAGTGCGCATGGCGGTGGGCGATGCCCATGCGTTCCATGGCCTCTTTCACGCGCTTGTCTGCCTCAGCACGCGGTATACCCAGGTAAGCTAGTGGCAGACCAATGTTTTCCTCTACCGTGAGCTCATCGATCAGGTTGAAGCTCTGGAACACAAAGCCCAGGTTATGCTTGCGGATCTTGGCACGCTGGCGCTCGGATGCATGGCTGATGTCCTGGCCCAGGAAGCGGAAAGTACCGCCCGAAGGACTGTCAAGCAAACCGAGGATGTTCAGCAGCGTGGACTTGCCACAACCGGATGGACCCATCACCGCCACAAATTCGCCTTTGGCGATGCGCAGATCCACACCCGCCAGGGCAGTCGTTTCAACCGTATCGGTGATGTATTTTTTCTCTAACTGCTGTGTTTCGATGATAAATTCTTCCTTGCTCATGATTTCTTTATTGTTGATTGCTAATTGTTAATCGTTAATTGCTGATTGTCAATTGTTGCCTGGGATATACTACTATATTTAACTCCCATCTCCAAATCTCCATATCTCCATTTCTATTTCAGCTCCAGCCGGTCTATATCGCCGTAGCTTTCATAGGAGGAGAGGACCACTTTCTCACCTGGCTTCAGTCCGTCAAGCACTTCGTAATGCTTCGGGTTCTGGCGTCCGAGTTTGATGGAGCGTTTGGTCGCATGATCCCCTGACTTATCCACCACGAATATCCAGCTGCCGCCTGTGCTTTGGTAGAAGCCGCCGCGTGGCAGGAGTACGGCCTTGCCGCCATCATTCAGGTTCAGCCTGATCTGTAACGTCTGACCGCGGCGTATACCTTGCGGAGTGGTGTCCCCGGCAAATTCCAGGTCTACCTGGAAAGTGCCGCCCTGCACTTCAGGGAACACCTTGGCTACTTTCAGTTTATAGTTCTGTCCGTTGAAGTCGAAGTTGCCCTCCAACCCGGGATAAATGCGGGAGATGTAGTGCTCATCAATAGAGGCCCTCACCTTGTAACCGCTCATGTCGTCTACCTGGCCAATGTTCTCGCCGGGGCCTTTTGACTCGCCCACTTGCGCCTTCAGCGTAGAAAGCTGACCGGATATAGGGGCCGTGACATACAAGCTGTTCAATGTATTGCGGGCCATGTTGATGTTGGCCTGCATTCTTCTGATAGACTCATCCAGCTGGCGCAGGCGGTCATCCAACAGCTTTGCGTCCTGCTTCACGGAGCGGTCGCCCAGAATCTTGCGTTTTTTAAGGTACTCGTATTCGTCTTTAGAGGCTTGAAATTCCTCCTGCGAGATCACTTTTTCATCGAACAGTACTTTATTCCGGTTGTAGGCCCGCTCAGCGGTTGCCAGGTTGTATTCAACCTCGGCTAGCTGGTTCAGCTGCCTGATCTGCTCCTGTTTCATGGTGATCTCAGAATTCTGACGTTCGTTCATTAAATCATAGAGCTGCGTTTCACGGGTCATGAAGTCGATCTGGAGCGTTGTGTTGGAAAGCTTCAGAATAGTATCTCCTTTTTCCACCATGCGGCCGTCATCGGTATAGATCTTCTCCACACGGCCACCTTCTGATATGTCCAGGTAGAATGTTTTGAGAGGCTCCACTGCACCATCAATGGCGATGAATTCCTGGAACACGCCGTTCTCTACTGTGCCTACGGTAATGCGCTTGCTGTCAACGTTGAGTTTAGAGGAGTGTTCTGCAAAAAGTAGGTTGTATAGAATCACTACCAACAGCAGGGCGGCACCGACTGCAGCAGCGATTTTCTTGGGGGTGTATTTTTTCTTTTCTATGACGCGATCCATAGCCGGGAAAGAGTTTCTGTGTAATGCTGCACAAGGATTGCCAATAAATGTGCCATTGTAATTAAAATGCTGTATGACAGTGTTTTGTGCATTGTTTGACTGGTGGTGTCGGGCTAAACTGTTCGGTATCGTACACTACTTTGTCTGTATGCGAACACTTGAACATACAAGTAAAAATACACTGTTTTTCTCTTTCTGAATTTGCGGCGGGACATGGTGCTGTAACTTTTGGTATTCTGAAACAGAAAGTATTTCTTTACCCCGAAGAATTTGTAAAGCCCTTGCAGCTCATGCGGAAAACCGATTGTAAAATACTGGTGGTAGATGACGAAGAAGACATCCTGCTGGCAAGCAGACTGCTGCTCAAGCAGCACTTTGCTACGGTGGTGACAGCTTCGGATCCCTATAGCATTCCGGCTTTGCTGCAGGAGCACCGGTTTGATGTAGTGCTGCTGGATATGAATTACAGCACCGGCGCTACCTCCAGTAAGGAGGGACTGCACTGGCTAAAACAGATCCTGAAACTGGCACCGGCAGTCAAGGTAATTCTGATGACCGCCTATGGCGATATTGAGCTGGCAGTGCGTGCCCTTAAAGAAGGGGCCACCGATTTTGTACTAAAACCCTGGCAGAACGATAAACTGGTGGCTATCCTCAAAACTGCCTGTCAGCAGAATAGGGGGGTAGGCAAACGCAGTGCTGAAACAGCGGCGCGAAACCAGACCGCCTTCCACTATGCCGGTTTTATTGGCGTATCACCGGCCATGCAGCGGGTATACCAGACGATAGAAAAAGTAGCCGGTACGGATGCCAATGTACTGATACTCGGAGAGAACGGCACAGGCAAGGAAGTGGCAGCACGTGCCCTGCACCGTAAGTCAAAACGGGCCGATAAGGTCTTTGAGAAGGTAGACCTGGGAGCTATTAGTGAGACACTCTTTGAAAGTGAGTTGTTCGGCCATGCCAAGGGCGCCTTTACCGATGCCAAGGAAGAGCGCATGGGACGGATAGAAGCGGCTAATGGCGGAACTTTGTTCCTGGACGAAATAGGCAATCTGTCGCTGCCACTTCAGGCTAAACTCCTGTCCGTGTTGCAAAGCCGCCAGGTGATCCGGCTCGGCACCAACAAGCCCCGCCCCATTGATATCCGCCTGATCTGCGCGACCAACATGCCGCTGTACGACATGGTACGGGAGGGCACTTTCCGGCAGGACCTGCTTTACCGGATGAACACCGTAGAGATATACCTGCCCCCATTGCGGGAGCGTCGGGAGGATATACGCTTGCTGGCGGAGCATTTCCTGCGCGTGTACAGCCAGAAATATGAACGTGAAGGACTAGGTATAGCCCCTGGCACCATCCGCCGGTTGACCGAGTACCGCTGGCCGGGCAATATCCGGGAACTCGACCATGCCCTGGAGCGGGCCGTGATTCTGTGTGACCAGCAGGAGCTGCATCCAGAGGATTTCTACTTTGCCCCGGACGATGTATCAGCTAAGGTCACCGGTAATGAGCCTGTTTTGGAAAGCGACTATACCTTGGAGGCACTGGAAAAAATGATGGTGCAGAAAGCCCTTGTCAAACACGCTGGCAATATTACCCATGCAGCAAAGGAACTCGGCATTACCAGGACAGCACTTTACCGACGAATAGAAAAACATGGTTTATAACCGCTTCAGAATTAACCTACTGCTGCGGGTGATGCTATTGATCATCAGCATTTTCGGCATCACACTGGTTCTATACCGTACTGAATGGTACATGACAGCCGTTTGCATTGGATTGTTACTGCTTTTTCAGCTCTATGACCTGGTGCATTTTGTAGAACGAACCAACCGGGATATTTCAAGCTTTCTGGAAGCTATTCAGCACTCAGACTTTACACAGCGCTTCGCTCTAGAAGGTGGCAATCCGACCTATAAGGAGCTTTATCAGTCGTTTAATGATGTGGCAGATGCCTTCCAGCGCATCAAAACGGACAAACAGGCACACCACTTGTACCTGCAGGCGATCGTGGAGCACATTGGCGTAGGTATCGTTTCTTTTGAGGAGAATGGGCGTGTGGAGTTGGTGAATCATGTGTTGAAGGAAGTACTGCACACTCCTCACCTGGAGCATATAGAATCGTTGAGCCGCATCAGTGAGGAGTTGGTGGAAACGTTGCACAGCATCGCTCACAACGAGAGAAGGCTTGTTAGCCTTCAGGTACGGGATGAACAGCTGCAACTGGCCCTGCATGCCACCACCCTGTTCTCGCAGGGGCGTACCTTGAAGATCGTGTCGTGCCAGAATATCAAATCAGAGTTAGAGGAGCAGGAGCTGCAAACCTGGCAGAAATTGATCCGGGTGCTCACCCATGAAATTATGAATACCATTACACCGGTCATCTCCCTCACGGCTACTGTTTCGGATTTGGTAGAAGAGGAGGTGGTCGCAAAGGCCGCCGCCGGAGAAATGCCCGAGGAGGAGGCGCTGGAAGATATACAGGCTGGATTACGCACGATTGAGAAACGAAGTACCGGGATGCTCCATTTCGTGCAGAACTATCGCCGCCTGATGCGGGTGCCCACGCCAGAAGTTCAGACTGTTAAAGTAAAGGACCTGCTCAAAAATGTACAGACCCTGCTGCAGCCTGAAATGGAGGCCAGGCAAACGAGGCTTTCCATCTACCTGCGCCATGAGAAGGCTGAACTGCAGCTAGACCCGGAACTGATCGAACAGGTGTTGATCAACCTGATCAAGAATGGGATGGAAGCATGTCAGCAGACAGCAAGACCCTGTGTGGAGGTAATTGCCTATCAGGAAGAGCAGGACAGAAATCGCTTTAGGATTGATGTGCAGGACAATGGGACAGGGATTGCTCCTGAAGACCTGGATAAGATTTTTATTCCTTTTTTTTACCACCAAAAAGCAGGGCTCAGGTATAGGTCTCAGCCTCTCCAGGCAAATCATGCGGCAGCATGGAGGCAGCATACGTGTCAGCAGCCCCCCAGGCGGCCCTACCACTTTCAGCCTGATCTTCCATATCAATGATGAGTAGTAAGTAATTAAGAATGGTTTGGAAGTCGTTGAGTGGAAGCGCCAAGCAGCTGAAGCTCAGGTATACCAGCTTCCGCTACTCTTAATTACAAATTATAAAATTACTCACTACTCATCATTGATTCCTACAGGTTTTGCTGAATGATTTGGTTTAGCTGATGTCCCGGCACAGCACCGGCCTGTTTCCAAACTACCTGTCCGTTTTTGAAAAGCATAAAAGTCGGCACGCCCTGCACACGGTACTGCTGTGCGGCTGCCTGGTTCTTGTCCACGTTTATTTTGATGACCTTCAGCTTACCCGAAAAGTCCTTCGCTAGTTGCTCCACCACCGGGTTCATCATTTTGCAGGGGCCGCACCAGTCGGCATAAAAGTCCACGAGTACCGGCATGCCCGGGCTTTTGATCAGTTCAGCGAATGATTTCTTTGCCATAGCTCTCTTGTTTAACCTATTTTACGAAGTGCAAAGCTAAAAGATAAAAGCCGCGAACACCAACTAGTCATACGGAAGGCACATCATGTTACGCTTTTCTGAGTGGAGGATACACGGCGTGGATACTGCATCCCGGCATTATAAATGCAGGATGGACTGCGCTCTACCTGGTTTGTATACCAACCGGGAACTATAGCCAGCGCGGCTTGATTATTGTATTGACAAGATTTTCCCTGATTAACATGACGAACTTAAAATATAAGCTGAAGTACTGGATCAGCTCTCTGGCGATTGCTGCTCTATTAGTAACAACCACCTTCCCGCTCAACTCATGCAGCAAAAGCGATGCGGCTGTACCTGAAAACGTAGTGGAGCGCGAACTGCTCGTTTCGTCAGAGAAGGTAGGCACCCTGCCGGCTGCCATGCTCAAGCAACTGGCCGGCGCCTATGCCGGTAGCTTCCAGAATCAGATCAAATATGATGTGGCGATTTACAAAGTAAATTACCGCACCACTTTCCAGGGACGCGAAACCGTAGCCTCCGGCTTAGTCGCTCTGCCGATGAACCTGACTACTCCCGCTCCGGTGTTGAGCGTGCAGCATGGTACCATCTTTAAACACGATGAGGCACCTTCTGCCACAAGTAGCGGCCTGACTGGTTTTGAGGTATTCGCCTCTGGGGGCTACATCACGCTTATACCTGACTACCTGGGTTTCGGTGCTTCTAAACAACTACTGCACCCCTACTATCATCAACAGTCCTCAGGTATAGCCGTGGTCGATATGATCAAGGCGGCCAAGTCGCTTTACGCCCAGGAAGGTATGACTGACAATGGGCAGTTGTTTCTGGCGGGCTACTCCGAAGGCGGCTATGTAACACTGGCTACACAAAAAGAAATAGAAACTAATCCGCAGCATGGCCTAAAAATCACCGCCTCCGGTGCAGGAGCCGGTGGCTACGACCTGACTGAGATGCTGGCCGATGTAGTTGCAGGAAAGCCTTATACCTATCCGGCCTACCTGGCCTATGTGCTGATGAGCTACAATAAAACGTATGAGTGGAACCGTCCGCTCACCGACTTTTACCAGGAGCCTTACGCTACCCGACTAGCAACGCTTTTCAATGGGCAGAACAGCGGCAGCGCTATCAACAAGGAACTGACTACCCAGACGGAGAATCTGTTTTCGGCTAATTTCCTGGAAGGACTCCGTGGGAATGGTGAGCAGACGCTCAAGAAGGCCTTGCAGGACAATAGCTTTAACAGCTGGGTGCCACAAAGCCCGACTCGACTATATCATGGCACTGCCGATGTGATTGTACCTTACGCTAATTCTAAGCAGACCTATGAGCGTATGAAGGCCGCTGGTGCCCCAAGTCTGGAGCTTATACCTATACAGAATGGCACACACGGCAGCAGCCTGATTCCGATGCTTACCGACTTGATTCCATGGATGCAGTCGTTTAGCGCAAATCCATAACCGGAGGAAGCTACACCTTGCTACATTTCAAACTATACACCATCGGAATCAGGTTTTCTAAATGCTTGATGCGCCAGTGGCCGTCGGGGCCCTGCACGGTGTGGCTGAAGCAATTGTAGGGGGAGTAGGGGAATTCGTGGAATAGCTCCAGTTGCAGCCCTTGGTTTAGCAGAGCCGTGATCACTTCGCTCAGGCTGTGGTTCCAGGTGTATTCTTTGTATTGGATCTGTGCCTCCGGATCGGCGTAGGTGCCGGTGCTTTCCTCTACAATCGGTTCGGGGGAGTTATGGTAGGGGTACTGAACCTGCGTGAAGTCATTGTCGAACATCCATACCACAGGATGGAACTCCGCCATGTAAAAAGTGCCGCCCGGCTTCAGGAAATGTGCGATTACTTCGGCCCAGCGGTTCAGGTCAGGCAGCCAGCCGATGACGCCGTATGAGGTGAACACAATATCAAACTGCCCCTGCAGGTTCTCTTTCAGATCATACACGTTGGAGCACACGAACCGGGCGTTCATGCCTAGCTCGTCGTTCAGCCTTTTAGCTTCTTTTATGGCCTCGTCCGATAGGTCTATACCTGTGACTTCGGCTCCCAGTCTGGCCCAGGAGAGGGTGTCCTGCCCGAAGTGGCACTGCAGGTGGAGCAGGCTCTTGCCGGCCACAGGTCCCAGCTCTTCCAACTCTATAGCATTGAGGCTCGACTTCCCTGCCTTGAAGCTGGCGACGTCATAGAAAGCTGAATCCTTATGCACCGCTGTGCGCAGGTTCCAGGCCTGTCTGTTCGCTTCAAAATATTCCTGTTCCATCCCTTCTTTTTTGAAGTGTAAGATTATTTAAAAGATAAAAATACTATAAATTGCTTAATCTAAAATTTTCTATATTTACATTTATTCTTCGCTACGAACAAATTACGATCGCATGAAAGTTACAGGAAAAGAAGGCGGGCCGATAGACCGTGCCCAAGCAAAGAGATGGACAGCCAAATACAGATCAAGCGGCAGAGGGAAAACCAATTCACACTTGTTTGGGGCTGATACGGTAAGAAAGCTGTTGGAGCAGGAGGGATGCGTAGGTATGCGGATTTATTATGCCCTGGATGATAATGGCGAACAGCAGTTGTTGTTAGTAGGAACAGATGAAGAAGGAAGCGATATGACTGAGGGCCTGATTCTGGATTTATCCAGCCCTTGCCCCCCAGATTGTTCTGTAAGTGGTGAATTAGCCGGTTAATGGACTTTTTCATAGGACATATTTACCCTTGGTTAAGGTGGACATCAATATTGAGTCCTGTTCTTCCTTTGGTAATTGGTTTGTGGCTGATTAGAAAGCAGAAGAACAAGAAGTTCATGCTGTTGCTTTTGTTCATCACTATCGGTGTGTTGACAGAGGCAGTGTCATTGATTACTGTATGGTCCGGTACCAAAAATAATCTGTGGCTTGGACATGTATATACCTTACTGGGCTTCAGCGTGCTGGCAGGGATTTTTTACTATAGTTTTGACAAGCTTATCCTGAAAAGATCTATTATTGGCGGGTTTGTCGGACTTTGCTTGTTGATCTATTACGATTCCTTTATGGCGGATGGGATCATGAAAATGAATTCGGT
Organism: Pontibacter sp. BAB1700; assembly: GCF_000277005.1. Taxonomy (NCBI): domain Bacteria; kingdom Pseudomonadati; phylum Bacteroidota; class Cytophagia; order Cytophagales; family Hymenobacteraceae; genus Pontibacter; species Pontibacter sp. BAB1700. The sequence continues at coordinate 9,260 of NZ_AKIS01000213.1, forward strand.
CTCAAGGATTGCCGCAAATGCGATGCTAATCATGATGGCCATCACCTACTTCTATAAGGTCGCAAACAATGCAAAGATCATTTACCTCGATCGCGACCCTATGTTTTTGCTAAGTTGCACAATCTTAATCTATTATGCCGGTACAAGTATGTCCTATGCCATCTTTAACGAAGCACTGGCTATTTCTTACGACACGGCACGCATCTGCTTAGCCATCATATTCGTGCTGAATGTACTTTTTTACAGTAGCCAGGCATTTATCTTAAAGAGAATGGCCGCATGATAGAAACCCTAACTCCTTTACTCATCATCACCCCGGTACTGCTGGTGCTGGCCATCGGCATTATCGTGTTCGTATTCGCCTACCAGCGACGCATGTTGCAGCACCAGGAGCACCTGCGCGAACTGCAGGAGCTGCGCCAGCGGCAGATGCTCGAGGCTGCCCTGGAAGCACAGGAAGCTGAGCGACGCCGCGTAGCCCGCGACCTGCACGACGAAGTGGGCGGTATGCTGGCCCTGATCCGACTCAACATTGGACAGGTTGAGCGCAAGTGCGCCGAAAACGAAGCTGCCGCCGAAACAGCCCATCGATCCAAAGAATTGCTCGACGAGGCCATCCAAAGCGTGCGCCGCATCTCCCACGACCTGCTCCCTGTTGTGCTCGACAAAATGGGGCTGGTGCAGGCCATCAACAGTCTGGTGCATTCTGTGCCGCCGGATAGTGGCCTGGAAGTGAAGTTTACCCACAATCTTGAAAATTTCCGGTTGGAAGCCCGGCAGGAATTGCTTCTGTTCCGTATCCTTCAAGAACTCGTGAACAACACCTTAAAGTATGCGGAGGCTACGCAGATTACGATCAACCTGCATCGGGAAGACGATAAGCTGACTCTGCGTTATACTGATAACGGCAAAGGATTTAACTACGACGCCACCCTGGATACAGGAAGTGCAGGCGGTGGACTAGGCCTGAAAAACCTGCAGAGCCGTGTGGACCTGCTGAATGGTGCCATTAACTTCTTTTCGAAGTTAGGGGCTGGCATCAAAGCTGAAATAGTGATCCCTGTTGCATATATTATCATTATTATTTATAACTTTGGTTTGCTAAACTAAGCTTTACTATATGGAGCTGCAGCCACTTACACTAGCGATCGCCGATGATCATACCCTTTTCAGGAAGGGCGTAATCGAAATTCTAAAGAATTTTGAAGAGATTACTGTGATAAGTGACGCTGCAAACGGTGTAGAGCTGCTGGAAAAGATCGAGGCTAACCTTCCCGATATCATCATGCTGGACCTCGAAATGCCCGACATGGATGGTATTGCCGTGGCCCGTTACGTACTCAGCAAATACCCTACTGTTAAAATCCTGGTCGTTTCGATGTACGGTGAGGAAGAGCTGGTCAGGAAACTGCTTGACGAGGGTGTACACGGTTACCTGCTCAAAAGTGCCGATCCGGAGGAGCTTCGGGAAGTGCTCCAACTGCTCCGGAACGGTAAGACGCACTACCCGGTCTTCTCTCAGAATTTTTTTACGCTACGATAAGATATAAAAAGCCGCCCTTACGAGCGGCTTTTTTCATGCTTGTCAGCCAACTGCCCGGATGCGGCTTACCACCCACACAGCCACCAACGTGGCCACACTCGCCATGATGCCCACCCAGTTGAAGTGAGTTAAGCTGCCATTGGCAGTTTCCTGCACAATGAGCCCACTCACGAAGGCGGCTATACCTGCGCCCAGCTGCTGCACAGACGAGTTGATGCTCATGAAGCTACCGCGCAACTCCGGCTCTACACTGGAAGTAATGAGTGACATGGCCGGCACAAAGCGGGCTCCGAAGAAGATGAAGAAGATCGTGGACACAGTGAGCGCCATCACCATACCTACAGGCGGCAGGTTGGTGATCAGCACGATCGGGATAATAGAAAGGATGGCAGCCCATCGAAAGATAAACTGCTTCCCGTATTTATCCGCCAGTCGGCCCGCCCACTGGGAAGTGAAGACCGTCGCCAGTCCACCGAATAAATAGATGTAACTCAGGTCACGCTCCGTAAAACCCACATTGGCTACCATGTAAGGACTGATGAAGGGCACTACCAGAAAACCCGCCATGGTGAGCGTAACGGTGAGCGCCATCGCCCACTGCAGGTTAGGCTGCACTACCATCGCTTTGAGCGCCCGGAAGGGATTGCCACGTTTTGCATTGGTCAGGTGCCCCCGCATGGCTGGCAGAAAGCGCACCGCCACCAGCAAAATCAGCAGACTCAAGCCCACAAGCAGGTAAAACGGAGCGTGCCAGCTCATCTCGCTGGCCAGGTATAGTCCGATTGGTATACCGGCAATAGAAGCCACCGAAAAGGCTGCCATCACACGACCGGTAGCAGCACCACGGCGTTGCTCCGGTATGGCATCGCCAATTATGGCCAGTACCAGCGCTCCCAGCACACCACCAAAACCGCCAGCCACAACCCTGGCCAGTAGTAAGAGTCCGTAGTTAGGGGCAATGGCACAACCCAGTGTTCCGATGATAAAACCCAGGTATAGCGCCAGCAAAGCATGTTTACGGTCAAACCGATCGATGAACAGGGCGCTCACAAAACCGGCGATGGCCGCACTGAAGGTATAGGCCGACACCAGCAGGCCAAACTCACGGGGCGAAATGTTGAAGACCCGCATCAGCTGCGGACCCAGCGGCATCATGATCACAAAGTCCATCATGTGCGTAAACTGGATAGCCGCCAGCAGAAAGATTAGCAGGCCCTCGCGAATCTGAGCTTTAGGTACCAATGGCTCCTGCACAGGAGCACTTATCGAAGCAGGAGAATTTTCCTGAAAATTATTCATAGTTTAAACATTGAAATCAAAACAGGCGCCAATGTACAAATAATTTGCGACCGCTGGAGGTAAATTTTATTTCTGTTCATGCTTCACGATAGTTCTCCAAATGATGCCCTGACTAATCGAAGAACTTTGGGTATACGTGATTTGGCCTTTGAGTGCCTTACTCCTTCAGCGGATACTTTAATTGGTTAGTTTCTCTGAGAAAATGTCAACAGGAAGTGAGCGATTGTAGCAGGGCGCAAGGATTGTAAACTTGCGAGCGGAACAAATGTTTTATGAAAGCGTGGGGATATGATCTGTAAATAGGCTGTGCTATCGAGTATGGACCAGTGCAGCGGGCAAGGCTTAAGTCCAAGTGCCCGGAAATGTAATAGGGTAATCGAATTCGGAAGGCAAGGTTGAAGGGTTCCAGCAAAACAATCTTTCCAAAGGGAAAATCTCCGTTTTAGTATTCTTGACTGTATTGCCAGGAACTGACCATGATACTCAGAACATAATGGACCCTGTGCTCTGAAGAGGACTTTGATCAGGGCAATTCAATCTTTTCAGCTGTAACTGAGAGCCCCTGTGAAAAGTAAAATCTTGTATGGCAAAGAAAGAAGAGCAACTGATTTGTGAACTATGCGGCCGGGAGGTGCAGTATCTCACCAGGCACCACCTTGTGCCCCGGGAGGAGGGAGGCCGCTACGGTGCTACGGCCGAACTTTGCCAGCCCTGCCACAGTACCCTGCACCTGACCTTCAGTAACCGCGAACTGGCCACCCTATACAACTCCATCCCCGCCCTGCAGCAAGCAGAGGATATGCAAAAATACCTTAGGTGGGTGCGCAACAAGCGCATTGAGCGCATCTCCAACAGACGCGGCCGCAGACGCTAGTTTTAATTTACATAGGGCAAAGAATAGGGAGGCATAATCAGAAATAGATTACATA
>NZ_AKIS01000214.1:0-3946 GCF_000277005.1 Pontibacter sp. BAB1700
TATATTGAGGAATTCTTATAAGTTTAGGAGTTGGGGAGTTTAGGAGTTTGAGAGGTATGGGTTATTGAATTTTGATTGACGGGGTGAATTGAAATCTTGTGGTAAAGAAGCAAAGAGAATTTGAATTCACTTAAATCACTTTTAAACGCTCAAACTCCCCAACTCTTAAACTCGCTTATGTTTCCACCTTTTGTGCGTCCAGAGGTAGTTGGCGGGGTTTCGACGGATGGAAGCTTCCAGTTTACGAGCGAAAGCTTCGGTGATTGAAAAGGTGCCTTCTTCGGGCTTGGTGGTGCCGTCGGACAGCACATCAAAAGTCAGACAGTAATGACCACGTTTGACTCGCGCCACATCCAGGAACAGCACCGGGCATCCAAAGGTCTGCGCCAGCTTTTCGGCACCGACAAAGAAAGGTGTATCCTGATTGAGGAAAGTGGTCCAGAACTGAATCTCTCCGTAAGGGGGCGTCTGATCTGAGAGCATAGCTACCACACGCGGTGTTTTTCTGTTTCGCACAAAGTCACGCATGGTGTCTTTCATTTCAATCAGGCGAGCACCGAGCCTCCCGCGCAGGTATAGCATGAACTCCTCAAAGAAGGGATTCTTGATCCGCTTGTATACCCCTTCAGCCGGAAAGCCGAACTGCACCGCTCCAGCAGAGAGAATCCATTCCCAGTTGCCGGAGTGAGAGCCCATGGTGATGACTGTCTTACCTTGTTGCACAAAATTATCGAGCACCTCCTGGTTAGAAAACACAATGCGGCGGCGCATTTCAGCTTCATCCATCGAGGCCAGTTTCAGGATCTCCACGATCAGGTCCGGGAACTGCCGGTAAAAGGCCCTGGCTATACCCTGTATCTCCTGTTCAGATTTTTCCGGAAAGGAGTTGCGCAGGTTCTGGAGCACCACTTTTTTGCGGTAGCCGACCACGTAATACACGAGCACAAACAAAAAGTCGGCTAGCAGGTATAGCATGGGCAGCGGCAGCAAAGACAGGCCTTTGAGCAACCACCAGAGCGGGTAATATAACGCAGGTATGTTTGGAGATTTCTTCACAGGTATAGATCGGCTGCAAAGGTACGACCTATACTTGCATTATGAAATTAAAGAAATCATGCTTATTTCGCAGGAAAAGGACACAAGATGTAAGACCTGGGACTGCAGGTATAAGATGACAGATGGCAGACATTAGAATTATATTCCAACTTCAGACTCAAAACTCTTGACTTAGAGCTTACAGCCTTTAACTCTCTAACTTTTTAACTTCCTAACTCCCTTGCTTCTCCTAACCGAAATAATGTACCACCCGCCCATTCAGTTTTTTGCTGCATTCCTTAAGTCTGATGGTTTGCTGCTAGAAAAACACGAGAACTACATAAAGCAGAGCTACCGCAATCGCTGCCATGTGCTGACGTCGCAAGATATGGTGCCGCTGAGCGTGCCGGTACTGCGGGGCAACAGCAAGGACAAGACGCTGATCACCGAGATCGAGATAGATTATACCCAGAAATGGTACAACGTACATTGGCGCACCATACAGGCAGCATATGGCCGTGCTCCCTATTTTGAATTTTACAGTGACTACATTCGGGAGGTATATGAGCGACAGCCGAAATATTTATTTGACCTGAACGTTGATTTATTGCGGCTTTATCTTAAATTTCTGAAACTGGATCGACGAATCGGGTTCACAGACAGCTATCAGACAGAGCAACCGGAGGGGGCGCTCGACCTCAGAAATAGGATACATCCTAAAATCATTCCTGACAACTTGTACGTACAACCCTATACACAAGTATTTGGCAAACAATTTGTACAAGACCTTAGTATAATTGACTTGTTGTTTACACAGGGTCCGAAGTCGCTTTCCTACTTACAATAATGCCCCGGCAAAACTAAACCTTTGTGGAGTTGGGCTTGTTTAAATCAGGGGCTTTTCCTGTTAGCCTCAACGAGTTACAACATTTTTAGACCTTTACATTTTTTTATAGAGTATACATGGAAGCTAAATTCTCAAACAGAGTGAAAGAGGTTATCTCACTCAGCCGCGAGGAAGCTATCCGCCTTGGGCATGACTATATTGGCACCGAACACCTGGTGCTGGGCATGATCCGGGAAGGAGAAGGTACTGCCATCGCCTTACTGAAGAAGCTGGGCGTTTCGATAGATGAACTGAAGTACGCTTTAGAGCAGGCTACACGAAACACCGCATCTCAGAACAGCAACATTACAGGCAGTATCCCGCTGACCAAGCAAACTGAGAAGGTGCTTAAGATTACTTATCTGGAGGCCAAAATCTTCAAAAGTGATATAATAGGTACTGAACACCTCTTATTATCCATCCTCCGGGATGAAGACAACATTTCTTCTCAAATCTTAGCGAAATTCAACGTGAACTACGAAGCAATAAGAGACTCCCTGGATTATCACAGCAATAATCCACTCGCGTCGTCTGACACAGACGATTCTGATGATTCTGACAAGTTGTTTGGCTCTTCTTCACGCGCTGGCAGCAGCTCTAGCAAGAAGCCTGGTGAAAAATCGCGCACCCCGGTGCTCGACAACTTTGGCCGCGACCTGACCAAACTGGCAGAAGACGATAAGCTCGACCCGATTGTAGGTCGTGAAAAAGAAATCGAACGTGTGGCCCAGGTACTGAGCCGCCGCAAGAAGAACAACCCGATCCTGATCGGTGAGCCGGGCGTTGGTAAAACAGCTATTGCTGAAGGACTTGCGCTGCGCATCGTGCAGAAAAAGGTAAGCCGCGTGCTCTTTAACAAGCGTGTGGTAACCCTTGACCTTGCCTCTCTGGTGGCGGGCACGAAGTACCGCGGTCAGTTCGAGGAGCGCATGAAAGCCGTGATGAACGAGCTGGAGAAGTCTCCGGACGTGATCCTGTTCATTGACGAGCTGCACACGATTGTAGGTGCCGGTGGCGCCTCCGGTTCGCTGGATGCCTCCAACATGTTTAAGCCGGCCCTGGCCCGTGGCGAGATCCAATGCATTGGCGCGACTACGCTTGACGAGTACCGTCAGTACATCGAGAAAGATGGTGCCTTGGCCCGTCGTTTCCAGATTGTGATGGTAGACCCTACCACGCCGGAGGAGACCATGGAGATCCTGCACAACATCAAAGACAAGTACCAGGACCACCACCACGTGAACTACACTGACAAGGCAATTGAGGCCTGCGTGAAGCTTTCGGACCGCTACATGAGCGACCGCTTCCTTCCGGACAAGGCCATCGATATCCTGGATGAGGCTGGTGCGCGTGTGCACATCAACAACATTGTGGTGCCTGAGGATATCCTGAAGCTCGAAGAGCAGATCGAGAACATCAAGGTAGAGAAAAACCGCGTGGTAAAGAGCCAGAAGTACGAAGAGGCTGCTCAGCTGCGCGACAAAGAGAAAAAACTGATTGACCAACTCGAATCAGCTAAAAAGAGCTGGGAAGAGGAGACCAAGAAGAAGCGCTATACGGTAAAAGAGGAAAATGTGGCAGAGGTTATTGCCATGATGACAGGTATACCGGTGAAGCGTATCGCGCAGAACGAAGGCGTAAAACTATTGAACATGGGCGAAGAGCTCAAGGGCAAAGTGATTGGTCAGGACAAAGCGATTGGTCAGTTAGTGAAAGCCATTCAGCGCACGCGCGTGGGTCTGAAAGACCCGAAGAAGCCTATCGGTTCATTTGTATTCCTGGGTCCGACTGGTGTAGGTAAAACGGAGCTTGCCAAAGTGCTGGCAACATACCTGTTCGACAAAGACGACGCACTGGTGCGTATCGACATGAGTGAGTACATGGAGAAATTCAGTGTATCTCGCCTGGTGGGAGCGCCTCCGGGCTATGTGGGTTACGAAGAAGGCGGTCAGCTGACGGAGAAATCCAGCCTACGTACGTCTGAGCATCCGAATCGATTGTTAACAAGCCTACGTACCGTCCTTG
>NZ_AKIS01000215.1:0-3756 GCF_000277005.1 Pontibacter sp. BAB1700
ATGTATTTTGCGATAAGCTGATCTGCTGTTACATCAGTCGGTACAGCTTTGGCAGCTGCTCTGTCTACCTTTTCGCCAGTAGCGTCAAAGTAAGTAATAGTGTTATCGTCTTTGTCGAACGCTACCAGTTTATCAGCGATATCAGCAGCGTTACCTACGGCCAGGATGTAGAGCTGGTCAGGGCGCACGTACTTCTGTGCTACACGCTGCACATCAGCTGCTGTAATAGACTCTACTTTCTTCAGGTAGTTGGCATAGTAGTCAGCGGGTAGCTTGTAACGGGCAGTAGAGATGGCATACATCGCCACAGTGCCCGGGTTCTCCAAGCCACGTGCAAAGTTACCCGTGATGTAAGCTTTCGCATAGGCAAGCTCTTTGTCAGTAACCTGCTTTGTTCTGATGTCAGTGAATTCTTTCATGAATTCCGCAGCGGCACTGTCAGTTACGGCGTTGCGAACGCTGGCAGAAGCATTGAAGCGTCCGAGAATTTTATCAGATGAAAGCGTAGAATAAGCGCCATAGGTATAGCCATTCTTCTCACGAAGGTTCATAAACAGACGGGCTGTGCTGCCACCACCTAAAATGGTATTCATAACCTGAGTAGCTACGAAATCGTCAGCTCCTGGCTTCAACTCGGCCGGGTTTGTAAATGAAAGCACACTCTGTACGGCGCTCGGACGGTCTACAATCACTACCTGAGTTTTGCCATCGTGCTTTGGCAGGTCGTAGTTGTGAGAAGGAACATTTCCTTTTTTCCACTTGCCAAACGATTTGTTCAGCAGCTTTTTCATCTCCTTCGGTGTCACATCGCCTACTACAGCCAGATAGCCGATGTTCGGGCGATAATAAGTGTTGTAGTAGTTCTGCACATCGGCCAGCGTTACGCTTTCAATCGACTTCTCGGTCATCAGCTCGCCATTTGGGTGATTCTTGCCGAAAAGCAGCGTGTTACGGATTTTACCTGCGATAGCATCTGGGTTGTCTTTCTCAGAAGCAAGATTAGCAGCCATCTGCTTTTTCACCTTGTCCAGCTCTTCCTGTGTGAAGTTTGGGTTTAGAAGAGCATCAGCAGTAAGATCCAGCAACGTAGGCAGATTCTTCTTAAGGGAAGAAGCGCTGAAACCGGTAGAGCTAAATGAAAGATTAGCACCGATAAAATCTACCTGCTCGTCGAGCTGGTCTTTGGTGCGCGACTTGGTACCTGTGCGCATCATCTGGCCTGCCATGCTACATAGCCTGCTTTGTCACCTTCCAGAATCGGGTCGCGGTCCAAAACCAGCGACATGTTTACTACTGGTAGTTTGTGGTTTTCTACCACGTATACCTTCAGGCCGTTTTTCAGGGTGAAGTGCTCGTACTTGCCCAGCTCAATTTTAGGAGCCGGACCAGCCGGAGGAGGCGTTTGTTTTGTTTGAGCTGTGGCTACCGTGGTAAGCGCCAGCATCAAAAGGAGTATGTTATATATTCTCTTCATGATCATCTAAATTAATTGCTTTGTTGAGCTGACTTAGGCAGGTAGTGCAACACCACGCGGTTGTTCTTGGTGAGGTACTTGTTGGCCACGCGCTGGATGTCTTCTTTTGTCACTTTCATGTAACGGTCAATCTCGTTGTTGATCAGGTTGGCATCACCGTAGTAAACGTGGTAGTTGGCCAGGTTCTCGGCACGGCCGGCCACGGTGCTGTTCTGCTGCACAAACTGGCTTTCCATCTGGTTGCGCAGTTTCTGGAACTCACGCTCGTTAATCAACTCCTTTTTTACCAGCTCAATCTCTGCATCCACAGCTGCTTCAAGATCCTTCACATCCACGCCCATGTTGGCGATGGCATAGGTCAGGAACAAGCCCGGATCTTCAGTTGGGAAAGGGATAGAAAGGGCGGCAACTGCCTTCTGCTGCTTGTCCACGATGGCCTTCGGCATACGCGCACTCTTACCACCGGAAAGCAAAGTAGTTAGCATAGACAGTGCATAATGGTCTTCAGTACCCTGCGCCGGGATGTGGTAAGCCTGAATAACGGCTGGCAGTTGGATGTTGTCATACACAGTCTTGCGGCGCTCTTCTGTCTGGGCTGGCTCCACAACGTTTGGTCTTGGAATCTCCTGCGTGCCTTTCGGGATCTTCGCGAAATACTGCTCAATCAGTTTCTTGGTGTCGTCGATGTTGATGTCGCCAGCAATAGAAAGCGTGGCATTGTTTGGCACGTAGAAGGTCTTATAGAAATCACGGAATTCCTCGATTTTAGCGTTGTTCAGGTCTTCGAACGTGCCAATTGGCGTGATCTTATAAGGGTGCTCTGTGTAAGCAAGACCGAACGTATTCTCCAGGATAGTACCGTAAGGCTGGTTGTCCACGCGCATACGCTTCTCTTCCTGTACTACTTTGCGCTGTGTCTCTACGCCTACTTCGTCTACTTTGGCGCCCACCATACGCTCAGCTTCCATCCAAAGGCCAAGCGCCAGTTGGTTAGAAGGCAACAGTTCGTAATAGTAAGTACGGTCGAACGACGTATTGGCATTGAGGGAGCCACCGGCTGCCTGTACCATGTTCATGTACTGGCCACGCTCAATGTTTTCAGTGCCTTCGAACATCAAGTGCTCGAAAAAGTGAGCAAAGCCTGTACGGCCTTTCACCTCGTTTTTAGAACCCACATGATATAGCACCGACACTGCCACGTTGGGCGTAGAGTTGTCTTGGTGCAGGATCACATGCAGCCCGTTCGGGAGTGTGTACTCCGTGAATTCGATCTTATTGCTCTTAGTCTGGGCGAAGGCCGCAAAGCCCGTAGCGCACCACATAAGGCAAAGGATAAGCTTACGTTTCATAAAATGATTGTTTAGGAATAGTAAAGCTCTATACACAACATGTGTTATAGAAACTATAAAATTAATCTAAATCGTGGAGGGGTTTTCCACAAATAGCCGAACACAGGCGATTGCTCTACTAACCGGGGAGAGAAGCAGATGAATCGGGGGATTTTGGGGGAATAGAGTAAATACGAACACTTGTACTTTGTGCCTGAGTGGGACTTTCCCTGAGCACTTGCTACAGTGCCTGCTGCAGTTGTTGTAAAATGAACTTCTTAGGTAAGTTAAGCAGGAGTGATAGAAGGAAGAATGCAAAAAGCGCATACTTAGCTTGTACAATGTCTTCATGCTTGTCAGGAAGGGCGACAAAGGTATATATTAAGCCAATGAACAATGGAAAGCTAAACGGAGACAGTAACCGGTAGTCCAGTGCATCGAAGTGCGAGACAAAGCGGAGTGCTAAAATAGCAGTCAGGTATATGAGTGCTATACCGATGCATATCATCGAAAAGCTATTCTGCCTGAGCTCTTGCCAGAAGTTATAATGTTTTTTTATCTTAAAGGAAATGAAGGTCAATACTGCCAGTTGGATAGTAGCTGTTACATAAAGTAAGTAGTCTGGTTGGTTCTGAGGTCTGTACTCGCGGATGATGAGGAACTCGTTAAGGAGGCCTCTGAAAAGCATGACAATAAATGCGCCTATCGTTTCCGTTTCATCTTCCAGCCTGTCGAACCCAGTAGTAAAACCACTAAGCCTGTAATTAATATATAAATACGCTCCTGCCAGCATTGCGAGTACAATTGAACTTGTGAACAAGTACAGAGCAGGCTTGTAGCTGCCTCTATAAGCAAAGTATAGTCCCAGAAGAGCAGGCACAGCAAAAGAAAACGCACCGATATAGCGGATAAGAAATAACGCAAGGCAAACGGCGAACAGCAGCACAACATTTT
>NZ_AKIS01000216.1:0-8665 GCF_000277005.1 Pontibacter sp. BAB1700
TCGCCCCTTTGCTGCAAGGGAAACCGGCCGGGAGCATCAATGCCATCATGGCTTTGCTGGACGCCCACATCAAAGGAAACAACTTTGTGAAATCGGCTATTGAGACCGCGCTACTGGATGCCCAGGGTAAGCGGTTGGGCGTTTCGGTGGCCACCCTGCTGGGCGGTGCCATAACGGAAACCCTGCCCGTGCTCTGGACCCTGGCCAGCGGCGACACCGATAAAGATATAGAGGAAGCAATGGCGCTTCTGAAAAGCAAACGGCACAACACCTTTAAGCTGAAGATCGGCCGCAACGACTGGAGAACCGACGTGCGGCACGTAACCGCCATAAAAGAAGCCGTGGGACCAGACGTGAAAGTGACCGTTGACGTGAACCAGGCCTGGTCCGAAAGCACCGCCAAACAAGGTATAGCCCTGCTGCAGGAAGCAGGCATCGACCTGATCGAACAGCCCATCATCAAATCCAACTTCGACGGACTCGCCCGACTGACGCAGTACTTTCGGGTACCGATCATGGCAGACGAAGCGGCAGGCACGGTTGCAGATGCGTTTCAGCTCGCCAAAATAGGAGGAGGCAGCGTGTTTGCCCTGAAAATAGCCAAAGCTGGTGGCCTGACCAATATCCAGAAACAGGCTGCCATTGCCCAGGCCGCAGGTATCAGCCTGTACGGAGGCACCATGCTGGAAGGCACCGTGGGCACGGTGGCCTCGGCGCATGTTTTCAGCACACTCCCGCACCTCGACTGGGGCACCGAGCTTTTCGGGCCGCTTCTGCTGACTGAGGACATCGTCAAGACCAGGCTGACCTACGAGAATGGTGTGATGGAAATTCCGCAGGGCCCTGGCCTGGGTATAGAACTGGACATGCAACAAGTCGAAAAATTCAAAAGAAGATAAGCTATGCTATTTCACGTGCACATGACAGTAAACATCCCCCTCGATCTGGACAAAGACTATGTGGAGGGGCTGAAAACAAAAGAAAAAGCGCTTTCGCAGGAGCTGCAGCGGCAGGGTAAATGGACGCACATCTGGCGCATCGCCGGCCAATACGCTAACATCAGCATTTTCAACGTGGCCAGCGCCGGCGAACTGCACGACATCCTGATGTCGCTCCCGCTATACCCTTTTATGGACGTGGAAGTGACCGCACTCTGCCAGCATTACTCCTCAATCAAAAACGAAGAGGAAGCCCACTAAAAACCGCCTTAAAACAGATTAACCTTAAACCTTAGCATAAACTAACCATGGAAAGACATCAGATAGACGCCGTTGTTGAAAAAATCAAATCGACAGAAGTTCCCGGTCAGGGCTCGGAGCGCATCAAAGAGATTGTGAACCGCCTCACCACCGACCTTTTTTATGCCATCGAAGACCTGGACATTCAGCCGGAGGAGATCTGGAAGGCAGTGGACTGGCTCACGACCACCGGGCGGAACAATGAATGGGGCCTGGTAGTGGCAGGTATAGGACTAGAGCATTTCCTGGATTTGCGCATGGATGAGGCCGAGGCGAAGGCAGGTATAACAGGTGGTACACCCAGAACGATCGAAGGGCCGCTGTACGTGCCAGGCTCACCCGAGTCGGTAGGCTATGCCGAGCTGGAAACAGAGCCCGAAGTGGGAGGCGAGCGCCTGTACATGCAGGGCCAGGTTCGCGACGAAGACGGCCGGCCGGTGCCCAACGCCAAAGTAGAGGTATGGCATTGCAACCTGAAAGGTATGTACTCGGTATTCGATTCTTCGCAGCCGCCGTTCAATTTGCGCCGTGCCATCATCACCGACGCAGACGGCAGGTATAAGTTCAAGAGCATTTTGCCGGTCGGCTACAGCTGTCCTCCGGGCGGCGCGACCGACCAACTGCTCAATGCCATCGGGCGCCACGGCAGCCGGCCGGCACACATCCACTTCTTTGTAACGGCACCCGGCTACCGCAAGCTCACCACCCAGATCAACATTGAGGGCGACCCGCTCATCTGGGACGATTTTGCCTTTGCCTCCCGCGAGGAACTTGTGCCGCACATTACCCGCTATACCGCCGCTGAGGCCAAAGAGCAGTTTAACATCGACGAGCCTTTTGCTTCCATAGATTTCGATTTTGAGATACACAAAGAGCGGGAAGGCGTGTTTGCAGCCGAGATTGAACGTACCCACGGACCTCGCTAATAGCTAAACCAAGCACCAGATGCCAACAACAAAAATTGCCGGTAACGACTTTTTCTATACCTATGAAGACCTGGGGCACGACGATACCATCGTGTTCTCCAACTCGCTGGGTACAGATCTGAGCATGTGGGACCCTGTGGTGCAACTGCTCAGGCAGCATCTCAACATCCTGCGCTACGACACCCGCGGCCATGGCCAAAGCACCATCAGTTCCGACACGGTTACCATCGCCGAATTGGGGCAGGATGTCATTGCCTTGCTCGACTTGTTAGGTATAGGCAAGGTATACTTCTGCGGATTATCCATGGGAGGGCTGATTGGGCAGTGGCTGGGCATTCACTACCCGGAGCGATTCAAGAAAATAATCGTGGCCAATACCGCCGCAAAGATCGGGACAGCCGAGGGCTGGAACGCACGCATTGCGCAGGTCAGGGAACATGGGTTGGAAAGTATACTGCAGGGGACGGCGGAGCGCTGGTTTACGCCGGCTTTCAGGGAGGCGCACCCCGAGGTGGTCGAGGCCGTGCTGGAGAAGTTTTGCCATACCTCGTTGCAGGGATACATTGCCAACTGCGCTGCCGTACGCGATGCCGATTTCCGGAAAGAACTGCCGAAGCTGAAAGTGCCGACACTGGTGATCAGTGGCACCGCAGACGAAGTGACCACACCCTTAGATGGCGAATTTCTGGCGGGCGGCATCCCGCGCTCCCGGCATGTGCAACTAGAGGCCAACCACCTCTCCAGCATGGAACTGCCTGCTGAGTTTGCCAAAAATGTACTGTACGCCGCCAAAAATGAGGGCGACTTTTATCTACAAATTTACAATTAATAGCATATGAAATCGGTACCACAGATAAGTCTGGAAGAAGCGGTTGCTTTGGTAAAGGATGGTGATATACTGTTGCAGGGTGGCTTCGGGATGACGGGCAACCCGGTGCACCTGATGCACGCGCTGGCTGAAACCGGAACGAAGAATCTAACCTTTATTGGCAACAACGTAGGGGAGGCAGGTATAGGGGGCGGCAAACTACTGCGCAACGGGCAGATCAGGAAAATGATCGGCTCGTTTTTTACCAGCAACCCGGAGGCTGTGAAAGCTGCGCAGGAGGGCAAAGTGGAGTATGAACTACTGCCGCAGGGCACACTGGCCGAAGCCATACGAGCGGGCGGCGCAGGTATAGGTGGTTTCTTCACGCCAACTTCAGCGGGCACCGAACTGGCCAGGGGGCGCGAAACAAAAATGATCCAGGGCAAGGAGCAGGTCTTTATAGAGGGCATACGGGGCAATGTGGCCTTCGTGCGCGCCTGGAAGGCCGACACCGCCGGCAACCTGACCTACCGCATGACCGAGCAGAACTTTAACCGTGCCATGGCCACTGCCGCTGACCTGGTGATAGCCGAAGTGGAAGAGATTGTGCCTGTGGGCGAGATCGCCCCGGAGCACGTGCACACGCCGGGCTCTTACGTGGACTACCTGGTGGAGGCGAAACTGACGCTGGAAGACCTTGGCTCCTCTGCCTCCGTGGCCTCGTCCAGAAAAGCAGACGAAACCCGCATGAACATGGCCAGGCGTGCACTAAAGGAACTCAAAAAAGGAGATGTGGTAAACCTGGGCATTGGTATACCGACGCTGGTAGCTGACCTGATCACTCCGGAGGACGGCATTGTGATGCACACCGAGAACGGTATGCTGGGTGTGGGCCCGTCGCCAAAAGATGGCGGCGGCGCAATGGATTACCCTGTCAACGCCGGCAAAATTCCGGTAACGSCCTTCCGGGCTCCAGCTACTTCGATAGTGCCGACTCCTTTGCCATGATCCGCGGGCGCCATGTAGATATTGCCGTGATGGGCGGTCTGGAAGTGGATGAGCAGGCTAACCTGGCCAACTGGGCCGTGCCGGGGCAGCCGCTGCTTGGTGTGGGCGGCGCCATGGACCTGGCCTCGGGTGCCAAAACGCTCATCATCACCATGACCCACACTAACAAAGACGGTTCTTCGAAAGTGGTGCCGACCTGTAGCCTGCCTCTCACCGCCCTCAAAGCCGTGGACATGATCATCACCGACTTGGCCGTTTTCCGCTTTATCGACGGACAGTTGACCCTTATAGAACTGATGCCGGGTGCTACCCTGGAGGAGGTACGGGCTAAAACAACGGCTAGATTTATAGAGAAGCTGCAATAGTCGTCCTGTTCAGAGTTTTTTACATTGACACAAATAACAACCTGAACGGCACGGCTTAACAATTGAAATCTATACTTAAAATTACCTTACTCATGAGCAAAGAAGCCTATATCATAGATGGAATCAGAACACCGATCGGTAACCTGGGTGGGGCCTTGTCGCTTGTCCGAACCGACGACCTGGCAGCCATGGTCATACAAGAGCTGATCATACGGAATCCGGGAATACCAAAAGAGGCCGTGGATGACGTCATATTGGGTTGTCACAACCAGGCCGGTGAAGACAACCGCAACGTAGCCCGCATGGCGGCGCTGCTGGCCGGGTTGCCGGTAACCGTTCCAGGTGAGACCGTAAACCGATTGTGCTCCTCGGGTATGTCAGCGATCATGCATGCGGCGCGGGCTATTAAGGCCGGAGACGGCGATGTGTTCATTGCCGGTGGCGTAGAGCACATGACGCGGGGGCCGCTGGTCATTTCCAAGCCCAGCAAAGCCTTTGGCACCGATTCGCAGATGTATGACTCGAGTTTCGGCTGGCGCTTCGTGAACCCCAAGATGAAGGAAATGTACGGCGTCGACCCCATGGGCATCACGGCTGAGAACCTGGCGGAGATGTACATATCTCCCGTGAAGATCAGGATAAATTCTCGTACCAGTCGCAAATGAAAGCCACCAAAGCACAGCAGAATGGCCAGTTAGCCGAAGAGATCATGCCGGTTAGCATTCCGCAGCGGAAGGGGGAACCTACTGTGGTGTCGAAAGACGAATTTGTGCGACCCAATACCACCCTGGAAACTTTGGCCAAACTGAAGCCGGCTTTCAAGGCCGGTGGTACAGTGACGGCTGGGAACGCCTCTGGCCTGAATGATGGCGCGGCGGCTACCTATGTGGTTTCAGGAGAAGCTGTGGAGAAGTATAACCTTAAGCCGCTGGCACGCATCTTGAGTTCGGCTGTCGTCGGTGTGGAGCCCCGCATCATGGGTATTGGCCCGGTGCCTGCCACACAAAAAGCCCTGCAAAGGGCGGGCCTGACCCTGGACGACATGGACGTGATCGAATTGAACGAAGCCTTTGCCGCGCAAAGCCTGGCCTGCACCCGAGCGCTTGGTTTGGCCGACGACGATGCCCGCGTAAACCCGAATGGAGGAGCCATTGCCCTGGGGCACCCGCTGGGCATGTCCGGTACACGGATCGTATACAGTGCCGCACTTTCGCTGAAAAGACAACAGAAACGCTATGCGCTGGCCACTATGTGCGTGGGCGTAGGGCAGGGCTATGCCGTAATCCTGGAAAGGGTATAAGGGCTTTTCCATTGATTTATTAGTGAACATGAATAAGAGGGAAGCGATCCTGGACGCAGCCTTAAAGCTGTTTACGGAAAGTGGCGTCCGCGCCACTTCCACAAAATCAATCGCTACGGAGGCAAATACTTCGGAGGCGCTGATCTTCAAGCACTATGGCACAAAGGACCATCTGCTGGAAACCATCATCAAAAAAGCCTACCAGTCAGCAGCCCTTGAAACAAACCTATACCTGAAGGGGCTCTCGGCGGGCGAGTATGTCAGCAGCATGATTGAACTGCCAATCCTGCTCACAAATTCGAATCCCGACTTCTGGCGGATGCAGTACAAGATCATGGCCCTGAACCCGATCTCTTCCCGCTACCACGAAAACTTCATGCGGCCCTGCCAGTTGCGCCTGATCGAGTGTTTTAAAGATCTGGGGTATAGCGCACCTGAACTGGAAGCAGAGTTACTCTTGATTCACATCGACGGCGTCTGGAAGTACTTTGCAGCACATCAACCGGATGTTGCCAAAAGAAAGGCACTGGTTTCAGCCATGAGGCAGAAGTATAAGCTGTAGCGCACGGCCAGTGAACAGGCCTCAACAGATTGACAACGAAGCAAATCAACATAGCTATACCTGAAGTGCAGCTACCTTACCTGTCCCTGCCTGTAAGCGATAGGCCTGTCACCAGGCGGCAAGATAACGTATCAACCAAGCAGTCAGCAGGACGTACTATAGGTACAGATCTTTAACTCATTTCCGTTCGCATCCTCACCCACACGACGGTACGCGACCCAATGCCTGATGCGCTGATTCCTGAAGGTATAAGGTTTTCTTTTTATCTAAAACGAGTATGTCTATGCAGGAAATTATATTCTTACTGATGGCATTTCTGTGTGCTGGGGTGGTGCAGGCCCAAACCAGGCAAGGCAGTAATGCACGAAAAAACCAGCCAGAGGTAGCCTGGGTAAAGCACATCCCCACAGAAGATCTGATTACATGGCGCCGCCACATTCACCAACACCCGGAGGTGTCCTCGAGGAGGAACAAACCAGCAAATATGTGGAGGAAGTCTTGAGCAAGCTGCCTAACGTAGAGGTTATCAAGCCGGCCAAAACAAGTTTAATTGGGGTACTAAAAGGAGCCAAACCTGGCAGAACCGTCGCTTTTCGGGCAGACATGGATGCCTTACCCATTCAGGAGGAGACAGGCCTACCGTATGCCTCGAAAGAGAAGAACGTAAGCCACGCCTGCGGGCACGATGCGCACACCGCCATGCTGCTGGCAACTGCGGCTACCTTGTCTAAAATGCAGCAGGAGCTAAAGGGAACGGTCTACTTTATCTTCCAGCACGCCGAGGAGCAGCCCCCCGGCGGGGCCATCGACATCGTGGAATCAGGTGAGCTGAAGGGAGTGGAGGCCTTTTTCGGGATGCACGTTTTGCCCAATTTCCCTGCCGGGCACGTCGGTATACTGCCCGATGGCGCTGCCTCCACCGCGCAGGACATCTTTAACCTGAACATCATCGGAAAAGGATCGCATGGCTCCATGCCCCATTTAGGAATTGACCCGATTGTGGTAGGCGCGGCCATCGTCAGCGCCTTGCAAACGGTTGTGTCACGAAACGTTGAGCCAGGGGAAATGACAGTGGTGACCATCGGTAAATTTCAGTCCGGAGATGCCTTTAATGTGATTGCAGACAGGGCCGAACTGGCTGCCAGTATCCGCACTACATCCGATAAGACCAGAAAACAGGTAGAGCAAAGGATAAAGGAAATAATTGAAAGCATCACCAAGGCCTATGGAGCTACCTACGAGCTGGATTATATCAATACTTACCCAGCCATACAGAACGATAAAGCGCTCAACGCTCAGGTAAGGAAAAGTGCTGCTGCCATTCTGGGAAAGGAGCAGGTATTTGATGCCCCTATGATGACAGCCAGCGAGGACTTTGCCTACTACCGGAAAATTGCCCCTGTCAGCTTTATGACGCTCGGCATCGGCGACGGTCCGGCAAACCACAACCCCGGGTTCAGGGTGGATGAAAGCGCCCTGCAAAATGGGGTAAAAGCACAGGTGCAGCTCATCCTGGACTATTTAAATAAATAAGGGCTGTCTTTGGAAGGAAGTTCAGGTATAGGTCATCTTCCGGTACTGTCTTTAACGTGTGGCGACAGGGTTTAGGAGCAGTTCCGGCATGAATTGGGCAAGCCGAAAAAGTGCCAAATACTAAAGAACCAATTATTTAGGTTCCGTTTGTTTTTATGCGATAATATGGGCAGGAATGTATAGCATCGAGTCTGCCTAGAATGTGGATTGGGTTAAAAAGAATGGGTATGAAAAAACTGGAAAATAAGGTCGTCGTCATCACCGGAGCTGCTATGGGCCTGGGTCTTGCTGCGGCACATGAAGCCGCAAAACAGGGTGCACAGCTGTCGCTGGTCGATTACAATGAGAAAGCCCTGGGTGAGGCAAAGCAAGCCGTCTTGCAGGAGTACCCGGATACAAAAGTAATCACTGTGACGGCAGATGTTTCGGAAGAGGAGGAAGTGAGAAAATACGTTGATGAAACGGTGGAGGCCTTCAACCGCATCGACGGCTTTTACAACAACGCCGGCATTGAAGGGAAGCAAGCGCTGATGACGGAGTACGATGTAGCAGTATTCAGAAAAGTGATTGACATTAACCTGATGGGCGTGTTTTACGGCATGCGCTACATCATTCCCATCATGCAAAAGCAACAGTACGGTCGGATTGTAAACGTGGCATCGGTGGGCGGTATCAGGGGTGTTCTGAACCAAACCCCTTATGTGGCCAGCAAGCACGCCGTTTCAGGTATGACCAAAAATGCTGCGTTGGAATTTGGGCGCTACGGCGTCATCACCAATGCCATTGCGCCTGGCGCCATCTTAACACCCATGGTAGCCGAAGCTTTCCGGCAGGTAAACCCCGACGACCCTAAAGCCGCCGAAACCGAGTACGCAAAAGCCAATCCCACCAAACGCCTGGACGACTGCCGAAGGCAGCACAAGGG
>NZ_AKIS01000217.1:0-4859 GCF_000277005.1 Pontibacter sp. BAB1700
GTAGGTGCCCGCCGCACATGCGAAACTCCCGCCCGCCTGGCCAAGGCAAGCTATGAAACAAGACAGAGGCTATACCTAGCAAAGGGGCCAGAGGCCCCACCATAGCAGTCACGAGCGAGGACGCTCGCGCCATAGACGATGTACTTGGGTCAATGAAAAGGAAGAAGTAATCACTCCTTCTTCCTCTTCAACAAAAGAAAAACCCCTTACCTCTCACTCAACAACCCCATTGACTTCACCAGATTCACAAACTCAATCCGATACCCCTCTTCATCCTTGCCGCGGGCATTCTTCGCCAGTTCCAACACCATCGGGAAAGACGCATTGCCTTTGAACTCGGAGTCACGGAGCAGCATGCCGCAGGCAGCCACGGCGGCGGAGAAGCGGAAGTTGTCGGAGGTCTGGGCGGCAGGTATAGCCTGACTGCTCACCGTGGTGGTCATCAACCGGCTGGTCTCGCCGTCCGGTTCTTTGTAGCGGAGTTTCATGGTGAGCATTTCGTCGGTTCTTTTGGCTTTCGGGTCGAGGGTTGTTTTCTGGTACTTCAGTTCGTCCAATTGTCCTGCCTGTGTCTCAGAGTCTGCGCCAGCTGGCACAATTTCATACAGCGCTGTGACGGTGTGGCCGGAGCCCATATCGCCAGCATCTTTTTTGTCGTCGTTGAACTCTTCGTTGGCCAGTGCGCGGTTTTCGTAGCCGATCAGGCGGTAGGCTTTTACTTTGGCGGGGTTAAATTCTAACTGCAGCTTCACATCCTTGGCAATAGTGAAGAGGGTGCCGCCGAACTCGCTTACAAACACTTTCTGTGCTTCCCGGATGTTGTCGATGTAAGCGTAGTTTCCATTGCCTTTGTTGGCCAGCTGCTCCATGCGCGAGTCTTTCAGGTTGCCGGTGCCAAAACCCAGCACGGTTAGGAAAACACCGGTTTCACGCTTCTTCTCGATCAGGCGTTGCAGATCGCTGTCGCTGCTCACGCCCACGTTGAAGTCACCGTCCGATGCCAGTATCACGCGGTTGTTGCCCCCTTTCACGAAGTTCTCCTCGGCTACTTTATAGGCTAAGTTGATGCCTGCTCCACCGGCAGTTGAACCACCTGCTTCCAGTTTGTCTAATGCTGCAATGATTTTCTTCTTTTCTTTTCCGGAAGTAGAGGGCAGCACCAGCCCTGCAGCACCAGCGTAGACCACCATGGATACCTGATCCTGCGGACGAAGCTCCTCCACCAGCAGCTTCAATCCGGCTTTCACGAGCGGGAGTTTATCAGGCGAGAACATCGACCCGGACACATCGATCAGAAAAACCAGATTGGAAGGCGGCAGCTGATCGGTAGGTACACGCTTGCCCTGCAGACCGATGTGCAACAATTGGTTTTGTTTGTTCCAAGGACAGGCTGAAAGCTCCGTTGTCACCGAGAAAGGCGCATCACCAGCTGGCTGCGGGTAGTCGTAGTTGAAATAGTTCACCATCTCCTCAATGCGAACGGCATCGGCAGGCGGGCGCTGGCCTTGATTCAGGAAGCGGCGCACGTTGCTGTAAGAGGCATTGTCGACGTCGATAGAGAAAGTGGAAAGCGGATTTTTCTGCGCGTCTAAAAAAGAATTTTCTTTGATGAAGTCGTAGTTCTCGGTATTGTGCACCAGTGGGGCGGCATCAAACACAGGAGCAGCAGCGTAAGTCATGTTCTCTGCTCTGTTTCTTCCCGAGAAGACACCTGCCACCTTACCTGCCAGTGCCCGGGGCAAACTTTGCTCCACCACAACCACTTCGCATAGCTGTCTGGTATCCAGCTGCATTTTCACATCTAGCACATTCCGCTTCCCTACCTTTATTTCCTGTGTCATATACCCGATGAATCGAAACACAAGTGTGGCATTGTCATCCGATATAGCCAGGCTATACTTGCCCTGCTGGTCAGTGGAGGTACCTTTGGAGGACCTTTGATCAGGATGCTCACACCTGGCAGCGGACTGCCATCATTAAAGTCGGTTACAGTGCCGGTGATGGTGCGGCTTTGCGCGGTTGCAGTCAGCCCGAAAAGCATCAGGGCGAGCAGCAGGAAGAGATTTTTTTTCATGGCTATTATGTTTTGGTTTCCGACATGATGCCACCTCCACAGGCTTTCCATAAATTTTCAGAATATTTTTCTTTTCTTTAGAAATTCATTCCCGGCACATGCTCCCTTTCTTCATCAAGCTCTTCACCAACGCCAAGCCGCCGCCCGACGATGCGGAGCTGGTGCGCCTCTACAAGGAGACGGGCGATCTGGAGCATCTGGGGGAATTGTTTCAGCGCCACTCCAAACTGGTATACCTTGTCTGCCAGAAATACCTGCAGGACCCGGAAGAAAGCAAAGACGCCACCATGCAGTTGTTCGAGCATGTTTCGAAAGCCCTGCTGCAGCACGAAGTCAGCAATTTCAAGAGCTGGCTGCATGTGACCACCCGCAACTTCTGCCTGATGCAGCTGAGGGCCAACAAGCACAAAACCACCGTGCCGCTCTCCGATAATGCCCCGCCCGTTATGGAAAACACGGAGCCCCTGCATCCTTCTGACGCAGAGGAGAACGAGAAGATGGAACAGGCTTTGCACGCGGCCCTAAAGGAGTTGCCTCCGCAACAGCTGGAATGTGTGGAGCTGTTTTACCTGCAGCAGAAGAGTTACAAAGAGATCAGCGCCCTCACGGGCTGCGACCTGAATAAAGTGAAAAGCTACATCCAGAACGGAAAGCGAAACCTGAAAATCATCATGGAGAAAAACCATGCAGCCAGATAAGCGACATATACTTTGGGATCAGGGCGACCACCCTTCCGTGGAACTGCTGGAGCAGTACCATGAAGGCACTTTGCCCGAAGCCCTGCACCACCAGCTGGAGCGCCACTTGCTGGACTGCGACCTGTGCTCGGATGTGCTGGAGGGATTGGCTGTGTCGGATGCTGCCCAGACCGAAAGCCATGTGCGGGACATCAACCGACGCATCGCTGCCAAAAGCCGCCGGCAGAAACGCAAGCCCGTGCCGCTATACCTGACCGACTGGAAAGTAGCCGCTGCGCTGGCCATGATGCTGCTATCCACGATCGTGGTGTTCTACTACAACTACCAGCAGGTGAGAGAACATCAAGGCATAGCCGCCCAGCAGGAAAAGGCAATTCAGGAGGCGATGAATTTGGGTGATAAGGCCGAATCGCCGGCTGCGACTGAGACTGTTGCAGATGCCAAGCCGGATACCGTGCGCCCGAGCCAGATAGCCGCTGTCACACAACCGAGAACGCTTCATGCCCCCCGGACACGCAAAAGCCCGGCTGCTCGGGAAGAAGTGCTTTTAGCTGATGATCTGGAGGACGTGGAAGTTGAAATAAATGTCGCTGACCTCACAGAGTCTATACCTGAAAAGCCAGTTACGGCACAGTCCGCGCAACTGGCCGAAGTGACAGTACCGCCACCCCCGCAACGAAACACCATGATGCCGGAAAGCACCTCCGTGGCCAAGGCCCTGCAGAGAAGAGTAGCAGGTGTGCAGGTACAGCGCAACAAACAATTAGGCCCGAATCAGGTGCAGGGGAAAGTGATCGATCAGAATGGTACTCCCCTGCCCGGCGTTTCGGTTGTGGTGAAAGGCACTACACAAGGCGTGGCTACCGATAAAGAGGGAAATTTCGTGCTGACCTTGCCGGATGAAAAAGCAACGCTGGTTTTCCGGTACATTGGCTATCAATCCAGAGAGGCAGGGGTATATGCCGGTGCCGATCCGATCACCATGGATTTGGCCTTAGATACAAAATCTCTAAGCGAAGTGGTCGTCACCCGTCAATACAGAACCAACCCGGCCCCAGTTGTGGCAGCCAGACCAGCTGCGGGGCACAAGGCCTACCGTCAGTACTTAGCCGAAAACCTGCGCTATACCCCAGACATGCCGAAAGGCCGTGTGGTGGTGCGGGCCACGGTAACCACAAGCGGTGCCCTCGAAAATCTGGAAGTGGTCCGTAGCCTGTGCGAACCCTGCGATGATGAAGCCATGCGACTGGTAGCACAGGGTCCGAAGTGGGAACCAGCGACACAGGATGGGCATAAGATAGAACAGCAGGTTCGGATCGTTGTTCGCTTCAGACCAGAAAAAGGAAAGTAAATGGAGGACTACGTAAAATCAGCATGGGAGGCGCTTTGCCGCAGCTATACCTCAGACGAGACTTTAATCAGGCAACTGTGGGATGAACTGGAAAAGGCCTATACCGCCAAAGACAGGCACTACCACAACCTCGAGCACATTGCTTACATGCTGGAACTGGCCGACAGGTATAAGCAGGAGTCACCGCAACAGGACCTGTTGCGCTTCGCCATTTTTTACCACGACATCGTGTACAAGGCAACCCGCTCTGACAACGAAGAGCAGAGTGCCGCCCTTGCTGAAGAGCGCCTGCACCGGCTCGGTATACCTGAGGTCGACATACTGCAGGTGAAAGAAATGATCATCGCCACCAAGTCGCATCAGACACACAAAAATGACCTGATCAACCTGCTACTCGACCTGAATCTTGCCATACTAGGCGCAGATCAGAAGCGCTACGACAGGTATAGCCAGGGTGTGCGGAAAGAATATAGCATCTATCCTGACCTGGTTTACAAACCCGGCAGGCGCAAGGTGCTACTGCATTTTTTAGCTCAGGAACATATCTACAAAACCTTGGAATTTCAGGGGGCTTTTGAGGATAAAGCAAGAGCAAATCTGCAGCGGGAGTTAGCACTATACAGTGAGCAAAAAAGGCTCTCCTAAAAACAGGAGACCCTTTTTATGGCGCGAGCGTCTTCGCTCGTGTCTACTATCGTGGGGCCTCTGGCCCAGTTTTTAAAAGTAGCGGCCAGAG
>NZ_AKIS01000218.1:0-6228 GCF_000277005.1 Pontibacter sp. BAB1700
GCGCTGGATCAGGTGCACCGTTTCCATGATCATGATCGAAATAACAGACACCGTAAATACCTTGAAGCCCTGGTCCATGAACAGGATGTGCTGCAGGTCTATACCTGCGATCAATTGTCGGATGTTGCCTATACCTGCCACACTGCTTTGTAGTATGTAGAAAGCCTCCCCAATAGAGTTGGCCCGGAAGAATACCCAGGAAAAGAGTACCAGCGCGAATACGCTCAACACCTGCACCCATTTGTAAAGCAGCGGGCGGCTTCGCAGGCCCATGCTATCTGCCAAGGCGTTACGCTGCTTCGCCGTCACGATAGCAAACACCAGGTAAAAGCCGTGCAAGGCACCCACACTACAAAAGTCCAGTTAGCGCCATGCCACAGCCCACTCACCAAAAACGTGATGAACAGGTTGTAGTACCAGCGCCACTTCACCACCCGGTTGCCCCCCAACGGAATGTACAGGTAGTCCCGGAACCAGGAGGAGAGGGAGATGTGCCATCGGCTCCAGAACTCTGAAATACTCTTAGAGTAGTAGGGTCTGCGGAAGTTTTCCATCAATCGGAAGCCCATGACCTGCGCCGCCCCGATGGCAATGTCGGAGTAGCCGGAGAAATCGCAGTAGATCTGAAAGGCGAAAAAGACGGTGGCGATGATCAGGGTAACGCCCTCGTAGTCAGTAGGATTGTTGTATACCTGGTTTACCATCAGGGCCAGGTTATCAGCGATCATGATTTTCTTGAAGAAGCCCCAGCCATGCGCCGCAGGCCGCCCACTATGCGCTCGTAGCTGAACGCATGATTGGCCTTGAGTTGTCCGAGCAGGTTACCTGCCGCTCAATAGGGCCTGCCACCAGCTGCGGGAAAAACGTCACAAACAGTGCAAATACGCCCAGGTGCCGCTCCGGTTTGATGCGCCCATGGTATACATCAATGGAGTAGCTCATGGTCTGGAAGGTATAGAATGAGATACCCATGGGCAGCAGCAGCTCAAAAGCCGGCATGGCATAGTCCATGTTCAGGGCTGAGGCTGCATCACGTGCGCTTTCATTAAAAAAATTGTAATACTTGAATAAGCCGAGTATGCTCAGGTTGGAGAGCAGCGAGATCCAGAGGTAGGGTTTGCGTTTGTGTTTTTCCTCGTCGCTATACCTGCCCATGGCGCGTCCGCAGCCGTAGTCCACTAAAGTAGAGAAGATCAGGATCAGGGTATAGGCCGGCTTCCAGGAAGCATAGAAATAGTAACTGGCCAGCAGCAGGATCAGCCATCTGCGATTTGGGGGCGTTAGAAAGTAGAGCGTAACTACTACCGGGAAGAATATAAAAAATTCAGTAGAGTTAAATAACATATATAGACGCTGTTATGGATAAAGAGAAGCGTGTGATCCCATGTCTTCTGGTAGCTGTTAGTCAGGCCGTATCCTGCGGCAGGGTAAAAAAACAGAACCTGTTTTCTTTATTATATTAGGAGTCAGACCAAAAGGTTTAGGATTTCAGTATATATTTTTATGACTGTATAAATGCACCGGATTTATTGTGCAGCTTTCTATACGCATCTGATCCGAAATGGCTGTTCATACAATAAAAAAATTGTATCTACTCATTTAACTGCCATCTTAACGCACTGGCCCGCTGCAGGTATGTTGTGTTACCAAGCCAGCCTTAACGACAAATAAAGCATCATATTCTTCTCTTCAGCCATCTTTCCGGATAAGCTATTTTATGGACAATTTTAGTATGCCACAAAGCCGAACATCTGGGCGGTTACGGCGTAATATTATTGTACTCTAATACAACAGTAACTCTATACTCCTCGTACAGGACATGCAATGTTGCAAACTAGCATTTTGCTTAGAACAACAGCTGTTCAGCTCTGATTGATACCACGAAGCAACCCGATATAAACTGGCGAAGATTAATCAAACGCCGTAATAAAATACTTAGTGAGCTTATATGATAGCATCCACCTCAAGGTACATTTTCCTATACCTATCTTCCTTTCAGTTAGCTTGCAGGGGCACAATGGCCTCCGTCGCTGCACTTAGCCTGCTATTAAGCTTTGCAGCTCAGGATATGGCGCTGGCTCAGGCCTCCTGTCCTCCCGGCCTGGCGCATCACTTTGGACTGGACGAGAAAGTGGCTGGCAGCTATTCTGATTACGTGACGAATGCAAGCGCAAACTGTGCTGTTTGCCCGGAACCTGCCAGCAGCCGCTTTGCCGGTGGTCAGCGATTTAACGGATCAGGCACTGGCCTGGAGTTCACCCCATCCAAAACTTCCAATGGGGACCCCACACTAGTTTTACCATAGAGGTATGGGTACAGGTAAATAGTAAGTCATCCAATCAGGTTATCATCGGCCGTAAATCAGGCGATGGGTTAACAGCCTGGTGGTTGGGTGTCAGTCCTGAAGGGTATGCCGTATTTGATATGCAGGATAATTATGGTGAGCCACATACCATAAGAGATTATCTCAAAGCTGTGAACTTGTTTGATGGCAAGTGGCATCATGTGGCGGTTGTTCGGGATGGACCCAACGAAATCAGCAAGTTATATGTAGATGGGTTCAGAGTTGATGACAGGGTCAGTGAAAGAAAGACTTATAGGGGAAGCATGGAGTCTTCCAGCCCAACCACAATCGGATACATCGACATTGACAGCAAGTACTATTTTGATGGTGTAATGGATGAACTGCTGGTTTATAACCGCAATCTGTCGGAGCAGGAAATGCGTGACCGATACAATCAGGGTGCTGGCAGTTACTGTGGCCCCGAAGTGACCAGACCCGAGATCGTGTCAACCCCAATTACCTACGGCACGGTTAGCCAGCAATACAGGTATGATGTAAATGCATCGGGCAAACCTGCCCCTCGCTATATTCTGATCTCAGGCCCTGCCGGAATGGCGATTGATGCAGGCACGGGCTTGATTACCTGGGTGCCACAAACAGCCGGAAACTTTGCAGTAGAGGTAAAAGCAAATAACAGTCAGGGAGAGAGCGCTCCGCAACGCTTTCAAGTTGAGGTGAAGGCTGCCACCGAAGAGGGGATAGGGATGCTGCACCACTGGATGCTGAATGAATCTTCAGGGTCTAACTACCGGGATGTGTATACACCCATCGATGCCATTGCACAGGCAAGAAGCCGTCCTGCCCCGGTAAAAGGCGTAGTAGGTGGAGGACAGCGGTTTAATGGACGTGACACCGGGCTTGATGTAATCGGTAGTCCGAATTTTGACTGGGAAGCAAACGAAACTTTTACGATCGAACTGTGGCTTCGCACCGAAACCAAGGAAGGAAGCAGCGAAGCCCAGAACCAGGTGCTGATGGGGCGCCATGCCACGGACTCTCCGTCGCAGTGGTGGCTGGGGCTCGACAAAGACCGACGAGCGGGCTTTTACTTACCCGACATTGAGTTTAAAGGTGCTTATGTGGGGAACAGTGGCCCGAAGCTTAACGATGGATCCTGGCATCAGCTTGTAGTGGTACGGGAGGGTAGTTCAGGAGCTATCAGACTGTATGTGGATGGTGAGCAAATAGCCACCAGCAACTTTGCACACGATCATGGATTTAGTAGCCGCTCGCCTGTTACCATTGGCTACTTTAACGCCAGTATGCTCAACAGTTATCACTACGAAGGCGAGCTGGATGAGGTGAAGCTTTTCGGCAGAGCACTTTCGCCGGAGGAAATCAGGGAGCGTTTCGTTGATGTATACAACAACCTGACTGAGTTCCTAAGCTTTGAAGGACGCTATACAGATGGAGAAAGCCTTAATCAGAAAATTGTAAGCCTAGACTGGAGAACACTTTATGAGCTTGGGACAGATTTCTTTGAGGTAGAGCGATCCGAAGACGGTGAGAATTTCACAGCCATCGGTCAGGTGAAAGCTTCCGGCACTACTACGGCTGCCATAGACTATACCTTTAACGACGACATGCCGCTCAAAGAGCAAGGGTATTACAGGCTTCGACTAGTTCGGCTGGATGGTACTTTTTCCTACTCCAACACCATACTGTTACAAGACCGTTCACCAGCTGCATCTTCCTTCAGGGTATACCCGAACCCCGCTGCAGTAGGGGACGAGGTGACTATTGAGATCGCCAACCTGAAAGAAAGCGAAGATGTGACCTTTATGATAACTGATGCCTCCGGCAAGCAAGTGCTCAGCCAGCAGGTCCGAACCGATGAGTTTGGTGAGCTACGCCTGACACTGCCAGTTGGTATGTATCTAAAGCCGGGTATCTACAATCTGACGGTGGCCGGCAGTAACAAAACCCTTAATCGCAAGCTGGTGGTAGCCCGCTAGTGCAGTCTAACCATAGCAGCAGAAGTATAACCTGCATGATGGGAACGGGTCTTTTTATCAACCTGGTAGTGAGAGAGCATGCGGGTATAGGTTCTTAACGCTGCTCAGGGCTAGAAACTGTCGTTCAAAAAATGGATAAAAATTCCGGTTAAAACTTTTAAATTTTCCATAACGTAATGAATAGCAGTCACTTCTGAATCTAATATTGCATTTATGAAATTTTTAATAAACCCTGCAAAGCGCGGTTCGTACTATGGGTGAAAAAACATTACATGTGCTCCGTTTTACCAATGAATTATCATCAAGTTTAAAATGCCTTTACTTATCTAAATTTTAATTTTTTATGAAAAAGTTATTTCTATTACCAATATTATTTGCTCTTGTCTTCACTTCATGTAGTGACGACGACGACAATGGAACGGTCGAACCAGCAGTTTCGGAAATTGATGCGCAGATGCGTGGCGACTGGACAAACACGATGATCAAAAGAGTGTACTATTCAATTGATGATGAAATCATGTTCACTGACTCAGTTCAATACCAGACAAACTTCAGTTTTGACGGAAAACGCCTGACTGTTACTGTACCAGGAGGCACTCCAGAGGTAATGAATTACAGTTTCCCAGACCCAGCCGATACCACCCTCATCGAATTACAGCGGGGCAATGATAAAGGACAGTATAAAGTAACAGCTATTTCAGATACGGAAATGACTTGGGTAGAAGAAAAGCCATGGGCTGGCTTTCCAGAGGAGGCGCCGGAATCAGAAAAAACAACATCCAGACTTGGTTTGTATACCTGGAAGTTTGTTCGCAAAAACTAATGCATGAAATACCCTGTGCTTTAAGCATGGTGTGAACAAAGAAAAACTCCCGCTTTAGTCAATACAACGACTAAGGCGGGAGTTTTCTTATTTCCAGTAGGCACACGGCCAACTTGGGGATCTGGGTTTCTACCCTCTATAAGAGTTCGGAAAGATCCATTTTTTATTATGAGCCAGGCTTACTCTTTGATAAGCTTGATTGTTGCGCTCTTACCGGCGTTGTCAGTATACTTCAGGAAGTACAGACCTGCTCTGAGACCGCTGGCAGCAAGGTTCATCACCAGCTTGTTGTTCTCTACCTTCAGGTTAGCTTCTTTGTATACTACTGTGCCAGCCTGATCCAGGATTACTACTTCCTGCAGCTTAATCTCCTCTTTGCCCAGGTCGAGTGTTACCACATCGTTGAATGGGTTAGGATAAGCGCTCACTTTCTCAAAGCTGATGTTAGTATCAGTTGTCTCAGCAGAAAGTGATGACGAAGCAGAAGCAGTCAGAGTCTCGATTGGTGACAGTCTGTTGCCAGCGATCGGTCGCTCCATAGAGCCGTCCGGCAGCTGCCAGCCCACGGCCAGGTTGTCGCCGCCGCCGCCCTGCAGCATGATCGCCTCGATGTAGTAGCGCTTGCCGGCCTCCAGAGTGATCTTGGCAGACTGCTGGCTTGCGTTCTTGGTCCACTCACGCGGGTTGGTCCAGGTGCTTGACAGGGCGATGCGCGTCTTCTTAGCCGGGTCTTCGCTTGTGCTCAGGTACAGCTCAGCCACGTCGTCGGCCGCGATCCAGAAAGTGTACTGGCCTGAGGCAGGAGCCGTCACGTAGCCGCGGATGCGCTGGCCGTAGTTGTTGCCCTGACCTGTTGGCGCCTCGAAAGAGCTTATTGCGCTCGTAGAAGTTGGGTTCGTGTTCACTGGTACCACGCTGATTGTGGAGCCATGCACATTTGACCAGAAGTCACGTGTGATCTTGCCCACAGGAGTTGTAGTAGCTGCTGGAGCCGTTGCTACAGGAGTCGTTGTTGCAGGAGCAGTGCTTCCCATTTCAGACAGTCTGTTGCCAGCGATCGGTCGCTCCATAGAGCCGTCCGGCAGCTGCCAGCCCACGGCCAGGTT
>NZ_AKIS01000219.1:0-2971 GCF_000277005.1 Pontibacter sp. BAB1700
TCTGAGTCAGTCGGGTGTGCTGCTTCATCATATACTTTTATTGCACTAAAAAGTATACGCAAGCAGCGCGGAAAAAAACGAGCAGAAGAGGACAGGTATAGGCAGAAGGGTTATAAATAGCTACCCTATTTTATATGAAATTCGTAATACATTAAAATCGCTGCAAAAGCAGCTTCAACTAAAACGAATTATCATGAATATGAAACGAACATTCGGTGCCATTCTGACCATACTAGGTATAATCGGCATCATCTGGGGGGCATATGCTTTTGTAATGGGAGGCGACGGCGCGGCTATTGGCCAGTACACGGCCGCTGTACCCTTTGTAGTAGGTCTGATCTTTTTCTTTGCTGGTATCAACCTGGTAAAAACGACAAAAGACCAGACCTAAATCTATAAAGCTATAAAACAGAAAATGCCACGCCGGTAATCCGGCGTGGCATTTTCTGTTTTATTCGGTTGGCAAACTTTCTATGCACTAACGGGCGTTGTACCCTGCAGCGCTGCAAAGCCTTCAACGGCTCGCTCAATGTTCAGGTAGTCCGAGGTATAGGTTTTGTCTGCACTGTGAATGTACAGTACAGTATTGTCCTTGATCAGCTCGATCACGTTACCTGAAATAGCTCTTGGCACAGCCGGGCATCCCAGGCTACGGCCTAGCCGACCATACTGCTTCACAAAATCATCGCTTACGTAGTCAGCGCCATGCAGTACGATGGCACGCTCCATGGCTTTGGAGTTAAATTGCTCATCCATACCTGACAAGCGCAGGGAAAGCCCATGCTTGCCATAATAAGTCTTGTCGGTGAGGTAGAAGCCCATGCTGCTCATGTTGGAGTTAGGCTCGTTCGAAAACTTCTCTGCTCTTACATTTCCTGTATTGCGGCCATGGGCCACCAGGTTGTTATAAAGCACTTTATTCGCATCCAGATCAATGATCCACATGCGCTTCAGGTTGCTCGGCTTGGTGAAATCAACAACCGTGAGGATCTGTTTGTCAGTTGCCGTCAGACCGTCCTGCTTAAAGTTATGGTAACCGGTATAAGCCCGCTCAAACACACTGAAAGAAAGTCCGGCCATCTTCAAACCCGATCTGTTATAAACCTCCTGCACATGTTCATCGAATGCAAGTTTTTTCTCGGCTAAGGACAAACGGGCAAGTGAAGTGGAAGTCAGAACAGTTTCAGCCGTGCGTCCCGTCGGCTCCGACTCATCGTGTCGTGCCCCGCCAGGAGTGGCAACCAGCATGAAACTAAGGGCAAAAGAGGTGA
Source organism: Pontibacter sp. BAB1700 (assembly GCF_000277005.1). Classification (NCBI taxonomy): domain Bacteria; kingdom Pseudomonadati; phylum Bacteroidota; class Cytophagia; order Cytophagales; family Hymenobacteraceae; genus Pontibacter; species Pontibacter sp. BAB1700. Next base: position 1,272 of record NZ_AKIS01000219.1, read on the forward strand.
CAATAGCTCTTATCATAGGGTTATTCTACTTATAGGGTTTTACGCAATTACAGTACTAACAGGGAAAAACACAACAATTGTTCCCTTTTGCCTTGTTTATATCCCATATGCGGTCTATTGTAAAGCTCATCGCACCCACATATATGCTAAACGCTTGTGGACCTGCAGCTTAGTATGTATGGCAAGTGTATTATTTCGGCTTATGCAGTTTTCTGTTTTATAAATTGTTGCTTTTACTTGTATGCCAAAGTCGGATGCTGCAATTTTGAGGTAAGAGAACCACAGATGAAAACGTACTACTTCTATACCCTATTACTGATGCTGCTGTTGGGTTGCGCTGACCCGGCCCGTATTGAAGGCTTTGACAGTGATAAATGGCAACAGGACAAGAGAGGCTGCCAGGGGCAACGCAGTACGATGGTGAAAGAGTTTGATGGAATACGCCGCGAGCTATATGGACGTCCGGAAGAGGAAGTCAAAGATATACTTGGAAAACCCGATGCGGAGCAGTTGATGCGCCGGGGGCAGCGTGTATTCATATACTACTTTGAACCAGGATCACATTGCAATGAACGAAATAAGCTGTCCGAGGCAAACCGGGCTGAGGTTCGTTTTAATGCGTTGAGCAAGGTGAGTGAAATCACCTACCTGCGACCGCTTCCCGTTTCTAACTAATGAAAAAGCCCACCATATGGTGGGCTTTGTTTTTGCAGAAGTATAGGCTATTACTCTTCCTCCTCATTACCAGTCAGTAAATTGACGTGTTGACGCCCTTCCAGTTCCAGAAACTGTTTTAGTTGTTTTTCGGTCAAGATGCCAGCCATCACCTTATCCAGCTGGATCTGTATCTCTCTGTAGGTACGTTGCAGTTTCAGTGGGTCTTCCAGATTCATTTCAGCTTCAGCCATCCGCTGGTACCGCTCCTCATGTAACAGTTCTACCTGCATCAGTTGCTCTTCGCTCAGATTCAGTTCGCGCTTCATTTCCAGGATCGCCATCTGGGGACCGGTCAGGCTGATAGCCAATACCTTTTTATCCAGATCGTCGTCCGTTTCCTTTAACCGCTGCGCGTGTGTAGTGTTAAGGGTAAATCCTAGTATAATCAGTATGGGTATAATTCTTTTCATGGTATTCGGGCATTTCGCCGGTAAACGGCTACTCTTTGTTATTTAGTGTTATGAACGGAATTACATTACATTAGTTTGGCTCAAAAAGGCATATTTTTTATATTTTTCTAATAACATAGCTTAATGCAAATATTATATAAATAGCAAGATTTCAAAATGATTTTAAACTATAAAAACAACTTGTATTCAAAATCAGCTATATCGTAACTAAGCCACCCGATAACAGTATAAAAAGAAAAACCCTCGAAATAGTATTTTTAACAGTGGCTCCCGGTTCCGCAAAGGCGGCTCCCTCCATATAAAGTGAAATAACCATGAAAACCAAATATTATAATCCCAGTTCGCTTGAGGTTAACTTCGCAAAAGCATTTCAAGACCTGACGCAACAGCTCGAAGACAGGCTGGACGCGGGTAAAGTTGTCAATATCACCCCTATACATGATGCAGACAACCCGATGGTCATTTATAAACTAAAAGACGAGGAAGGCGATTTACATGAAGTAGTTGTACAAATTATACAGCGGCCCGACAACCTGGTAAGTTGAGACGGCAGTAAAATCCAAAAAGAGAGGC
>NZ_AKIS01000220.1:0-5914 GCF_000277005.1 Pontibacter sp. BAB1700
TATAAATTAAATAAAGAAAATAAAATAGGAACGCTTTATTTATCCAAGTCATGCTATTTAACTCATTTTCGTTCCTACTATTCTTTCCTAGCATTTGCTTGCTTTACTTTGCCTTACCCAACAGGTTTAGGTGGATACTACTACTAGTAGGAAGCTATTATTTCTATATGAACTGGATTCCAGTTTATGCGCTACTGTTATTGGTTTCTACGCTTATCACCTATTTCAGTGCCCTCTTAATTCACCAGGAACAGCATAGAATCAAAAGAAAGGTTTATCTAATTTTTAGTTTAGTATCTAATTTCAGCATTCTCTTCTTTTTTAAATATTTTAATTTTATCAATGATTCTGTATATGATCTACTTTCCCAACTTAATATAAGATGGGAAGTTTCTAACTTGCAAATACTACTTCCGGTCGGCATTTCATTCTATACCTTCCAGGCTGTTGGGTATTCAATAGATGTATATCGCAGAGACCTGAAACCGGAAAGTCACTTAGGTATATACGCTCTTTTTGTTTCTTTCTTCCCACAACTGGTTGCCGGCCCAATTGAGCGTGCCAGTAACCTACTGCCACAGTTTCGGCAGAAGTTTGACTTTGATTACAATCGAGCTGTGCAGGGGCTAAAGCTAATGCTCTGGGGTTTCTTTATGAAGCTTGTTGTGGCTGACAGACTATCCATTTATGTAGACGCCGTTTATAATAATGTCGACCAGCACGAGGGTACTACTCTGCTAATCGCCACCTTGTTCTTTACAGTCCAGATTTATGGAGATTTTGCAGGTTACTCCTACATTGCCATTGGAAGTGCAAAGGTGATGGGTTTTAACCTGATGACTAACTTCAATCACCCTTATTTTTCTAAATCTATCGCTGAATTCTGGAGCAGATGGCACATCTCCTTGTCTACCTGGTTTAGGGACTATGTTTATATTTCACTTGGTGGCAACAGAGTTTCCTTTCGTCGGTGGCAGTTCAACCTTCTTATCACATTTCTAGTTAGTGGCATTTGGCATGGGGCAAATTGGACCTTCCTGATCTGGGGAACTTTGCATGGCACCTTTATGATTGCTAGCAATTTAAGTAAAAAGTATTTCCCCAAAGCTTTGTGGAGTAAAATCTCTGTTAACAGTAACTGGTACTCAGGCTTACAAATACTTACTACAGTCTTACTGGTAGCTTTCACCTGGATACTGTTCAGGGCCAATAACGTATCAGATGCTTTCTTCATTATCAGCAAGATATTTACGACAGCCAATGCACCCTTTCTTGGGGATGGCAGGTCTTATATGGTGTATGCTGTGCTGGCCATTTTATTTCTTTTCACAGTAGAGTATATAAGAGAGTACCACCCGGAATTTGAGCTTTTCGAGAACAGGAAAGTTCAGGTGCGATATTTTTCCTATACAGCCTTGATCGTACTCATTCTTCTATTTGGGGTGTTCGATGGAGGGCAGTTCATATATTTCCAATTCTAAAAGTATAGGGCCACATGAACAGCCAATTTATTCTATTTTTGAAAAAACTCTCACTCCTACTCGTGATTCTCTTCGCTTCCGATTTTCTGATCGGCAACATACTGGAGTTTTTCTATTTCCGGATTAAATCTTCTGCACCGGAGCACTATACTACTTATGCGCTAAACAAAGCGGGAGAGGATATAATTGTTTTCGGCTCCTCTCGCGCACAACATCATTATGATCCCGAGCCATTTGAAGACAACTTGCATAAGTCCTTTTACAATACGGGTAAAGATGGTCAGGGAATTCTGTATTCTTATGTCGTGCTGAAGAGTATCCTGGAACGCTCAAATAAACCTCACATCATTTTGCTTGACATAAACCCGAACGAATTTCATTCAAGTCAACAAGACTACGACAGACTGACTGAACTGCTACCCTACTATCACTCAAACGATGTCGTAAAGCAAGTAGTCGACCTAAAGAGTCCATTCGAAAAGTTTAAAGCCTATTCTTACCTATACCGTTATAACTCATTGCTACTTACCATCATCATGCACAACCTACCCATCAAGGGAGATTATAACACCAAAGGTTTTGAGCCTATACCTGACAGAAAATGGAGTAAGAAACTAGAAGTATACGTCGCAGAAGAAAACATTGACACCATGGAAGTCAATCTGTTTAGAAGCTTCCTGATGGAGGCAAAGAAAGCAAACTGTGAGGTATATGTCGCTATTTCGCCTAGTTACCGTAAATACAGTACTCAGACCCAAAGCACCCAGATAGCGGAGACAATTTGTGAGGACTTGGGTATAAATCTGCTCAACTTTAACCAGGATACAGTTTTTCTCAACAACCCGTTACTGTTTGTCGACCCTACCCATTTAAACGAAACTGGGGCTGAGCTATACTCAAAGCTAGTATCAAATAAGTTGTCAACACATTATAATAAGTTGGTGACCGCTCAGTAGATCTATTCAATAGTGCATAATAAAATCACCAACCTGAAAACAACTTTGATAAGCCTTTAACTTACAATGCGATGTGTGGAATTGCCGGAATAATTCAGTTTGATAACCAAGCACCCCAGGAAGCTTCTTTAAGAACTATGATGCATAAAATGAAGCATCGAGGTCCAGACGATAATGGGGTTTTTATGGAAGACAACGTTGGGTTTGGGTTTGTAAGACTCAGCATCATTGACCTGTCACCAGACGGGCACCAGCCTATGATATCTTCAAATGAAAGGTATGTGCTCGTGTTTAATGGGGAAATCTTTAACTATGTAGAGTTGCGAGAGGAACTCACACAGAAAGGTGTTACTTTCAATACCAAAACAGACACAGAAGTACTGTTAAACGCCTACATTTACTGGGGTGAGGAGTGCATGCACCACTTCAACGGCATGTGGGCCTTTGCAATCTACGACCGGATGAACAAGTCAGTTTTTGCATCCCGAGATCGCTTTGGCATTAAACCTTTTTACTATCTGCATACTGATACATTCTTTGCATTTTGTTCCGAAATACCACCTCTACTTACCTTGATTAGTACTAAGCCCACAGCTAATTATCAGAGCATTTTTGATTATTTAGCTTTTAGCAGAACAGACCAGAATGAGAATACATTTTTCAACGAGATCAAGAAGCTGCAACACGGCTCTATGCTCAAAGTTACTAACAATCAAGTAAGAGTTGAAAAATGGTATGATTTAAAAGATAGAGTTGCAAACACTGAGACATTCAACGATCCGCAAGAATACCGTGAGCTGCTAGCTTCAGCAATTAAACTCAGACTTAGAAGTGATGTACCTGTAGGTGTTTGCCTAAGTGGCGGGTTAGATTCTTCGAGTATTGTTTCTGTGCTTCTTAAAGATTTTAATAAATCAGATCTAAATACTTTCTCAGCTGTATATGAAGATGGGCAATTTGGTGATGAGAAGCGCTTTATACATGAGTATACCCCGATATTAAAAAATATGCACTATACATCCCCTAGTGCAAAAACGCTGCAAAATGATCTCTACCATTTTATCAGAGCACATGCTGAACCCCTGCCTTCTACCTCGCCTTATGCACAGTACAAGGTCATGGAATTAGCAAAAGACAATGTAGTTGTTACGCTGGATGGTCAGGGGGCTGATGAAAAACTGGCAGGATATCATTATTTCTTTGGTTTCTTTTTTAAGGATTTACTCCGATCAGCACGGCTCGGCAAGTTAAGTGGAGAAGTATATCACTACATGGCCAGGCACCGTAGTTTATATGGCATAAAGGCATTCATCTACTTCTTGCTTCCTGAAAACTCTAGAACCTCACTTCGGGTTGATGAAAAGGGTTATATGGAAGCCTCATTTGTGGAAAGGTATAGTATGTCAAATGCAATTGCAGGACAACTTTATGGTTCAAATACTCTGAAGGACTCCCTACTGGATCACTTTGAAAATAAGTTAGAGCACTTGCTTAAGTGGGAAGATATCAACTCAATGCACTTTTCTCTAGAGGCAAGGGTACCTTTTCTGGATTATAGGTTGGTAGAGAAGACCTTAGCAAGTTCTGACAAATGGTCTATCCGTAACGGCATTACCAAATATATCCTGAGAGAAGCTATGAAAGGTACTTTACCTGAAAAGATTAGAATGCGCCAGGATAAAATGGGTTTCGGTACACCACAAGACGAATGGTTTAGAGAACCTGCATGGCAAAATATAATTACAGACCTTTTAAAGAGTAATTCCTTCAGGAAACGAGGCATCATAAATCCAAATTCTGCGCTCAGCAAGTATCAGGAACATCTTGAGGGAAAACTGAATATTGCAAAAGAAATCTGGAAATGGATTCATCTGGAACTTTGGTTCAGGGAATTTATTGATTAAGTAGAGATTAAATAAGTGTAATCATTTATCAGGACAATGGCTTAATTAAATTTGTTGCGACACGGTATAACTTCTATTTTGCTGATAACAGTTTGTATTACTTCTCCAGTATACCTATGTTAGCTTTTTCAATTTTATGATCAACAGCGTTACTACTGGGTGAGGAACTATTTGTAAATAGCTTTTTGATATTATTTATGGTAGGGTGCCACACCCCCACCATACGACATATGTTTTCTGCCAATGAAGCTCCCTCCAAAAGCCCTATGCGAGGTAGCTCAAAAACATGTATTAATTTTTGTCTTGTAAGATACTGCGGCACATTTGAGAAAGCCAGCTTGTACCCAGAATCCTTAAGGGCCTGAACTTCGCGAGTACCATAGTTCCCGTTTGGATAAGCAAAATAAGCTACTTCCTTATTTATCCAGGACTCAAGTTTTCGTTTGGAAATATTCAGTTCCTGATATACCTGCCTCTCTTCACAATTTGTAAGGACTGGATGAGAATGAGTATGACCTCCTATCGTTACTACAGAAGATAGCGATATCTTATATACTTGCTCAATAGTCATCGCTTCTCTCGTCAAGGTGTACCTCTTTTTAATTTTATTTACGACAGCTAAGCGTTCACAATTAGGCACCTTTTTGAGCGCTTCTATTCCTTTGCTGCTGCTTCCTGTTGTCCAGAGATTGAAATATGACCACCAGAATGTTCCTTCCTCTACTGGTTGTGTAGAAACAAAAATTGCTACAGGGACTTCGTATTTTGCAGCTATTTCTACAATGTTCGCTTCATTTGACTCCCATCCATCATCAACCGTAAGCAAAACTGCACCTTCGGGAATGGCATCTTACCATTAACAATACATTCTACATCTTTAACAGATAAGAACGTAAACTTCTGTTTGATAAGCCATTGTATGCATGATTCAAACTCTTTCAGTGAGGGATTATGAAAATACAACGAAAGAATGTGCTCCCCGTCCAAAGCCTTTAATTTGGCTCTTTTCACATTTCCAAGTAATATTAAAGCTTCCGCTATAACCCAAGAGCCTATATTTCTGATACTTAAATCCATAGTTACTTTTCAAACAGTAGTCGCCGATTACGGCGCAGGGTGGTTTAAAATTTAAAATCAACAGCTAACTTGAAACAGGTATAAGCAGTGGTTTGGAACTATACCTTTACTAGTCCCTTCAAAGATCCTCAGAGAGGTAATTATTCATTCGGATTTAAAGACTCTTTTTTAGAGGCTTCATGTCGGCGAACGAGGCGCTGGCCCCCCCTACGCGCACGTTGTCGTAGTAGAGCACGCGCTTGGGCGTGGTGGTCGTGCCGTCGTTCCAGGTGTCCTTGTAGATGCCGATCTTCCACTTAGGCAGGATGCCGTTGTCGTACATGTTGCCCCCGTTGTGGGTGTAGATCTTCTTGCCGTTGTGCCAGATCTCCACCAGGCCGTCGGAGCCGGGCGAGTGGACGAAGTGCAGCACGAACTCGTGCCAGGTGTCCTTGGTCACCTGACCCAGGTCGATGGTCTGCCGGTTGTCCTTGGTGCTGCCCACCCGGAACTGGAA
>NZ_AKIS01000221.1:0-12257 GCF_000277005.1 Pontibacter sp. BAB1700
AGGTATTTGGTGGCGTCCCGCCACCTGTGCCGGCAGGTACAAAAACAGGCGGCCAGAGTCCGCCGGATAGCTCACACTCGCGGGACGCGAGCGAGGGCAGTGGATTACAAGAGAATCCTGTCAATCCGTGGGGGTAGGGGGCCCTCTTTAAATCCTTTAATCCTGATTCTGACAGAATAATATCCGCCTTCCCCGGAATTAACCCCGGTTCCGGATTGTTTTAACCTATACCTTTTTTGGGAGAGCCGGAGCCGGTCGTGGACTGCTGTTTTATAGTGCTTTCCGCTTCCGTAGCTCCGTAAAAATTCGTAATTTTGCACTATGAATATTGAGACAGAAATTTTACATCAGGATGAGGTGGCCTTGCTCGAAGAGAGCACCGATTTGCATAACCTGATTGTGTATAACGACGACGTGAATACATTTGACCACGTGATCGCAACGCTTATCAAGGTATGCGGCCACTCGGCGGAACAGGCGGAGCAATGCACGCTGCTGATCCACTACAAAGGCAAGTGCACTGTAAAGGTAGGGTCTTACGAGGAGCTGGCAGGTATGTGCACTGCCTTCACGACAAAGACCTGTCGGCCAACATCGAGTAGCGGGAGGTTGAATGGAATTTCCGTCTAAACTGATTGAAAACGCCGTTGAGGAGCTGGCAAAGCTCCCGGGCGTAGGGCGCAAGACTGCCTTGCGATTGGCGCTGCATATGCTCAAAGAGGAGTCTGAGGAGACTTTTTTGTTGGCTGAGGCGCTCGTAAAAATGCGTACCGAGGTAAAACACTGCAAGCAGTGCCACAACATCTCTGACACAGAGGTATGCGGCATCTGTCTCAACCCGCTGCGTGATCGCAGTCTGTTGTGCGTGGTAAGCGACATCCGGGACGTGATTGCGATCGAGAACACGTCGCAGTTCAAAGGCCTGTACCATGTGCTGGGCGGTGTGATTTCACCTATCGAAGGCGTAGGCCCGTCGGACCTGCACATCGATTCGCTGCTGGAGCGTCTGCCGAACTCTGAAGTAAAAGAGATCCTTCTGGCTATCAGCCCGACCATGGAAGGCGACACGACCGCTTTTTACCTGACCCGCAAACTCCGCGACCACAACGTGCGCATCACTACGATTGCTCGTGGTGTGCCGGTAGGAGGCGAGTTAGAGTATACTGATGAAATTACCCTGGGACGCAGCATCGTAGAGCGCACGTCTTACGGCAAGAACTAAAACTCGCGGCTTGTAATAGCTGAGAAGGACATGCAAAAGCATGTCCTTTATTGTTTAGGGAGATAGGTATAGGTAGTTAGTTGTAACTGGGCCAGAGGCCCCACGATAGCAAGTCACGAGCGTAGACGCTCGCGCCATATTCCCTCTCCACTTCACTGGTTTTCTCTTGCATTATATTAACTTTGGAGCTTAATTCAGAATAAGCATGCAGAACACAGCATCACACATACTTTCAGACAGAATCATGGCGCTTTCGGAGTCGCAGACCATCGCGATGGCCAAAAAAGGCCGTGAACTCGCCGCACAGGGACATGATATTATCAACCTGAGCTTCGGGGAGCCAGACTTCCAGACGCCACAGTACATCAAGGACGCCGCGAAAGAAGCGATTGATGAAGGCTTTACCTTCTATACCCCGGTACCGGCTTTCCGGCACTGCGTCAGGCCATTGCCGATAAGTTCAAGCGTGACAACAACCTGGACTATGGTCCGGAGAACATTGTGGTGTCGACAGGGGCCAAGCAGTCCATTGCCAATGCGGTGATGTGCCTGGTGAATCCGGGAGATGAAGTGATCATCTTCTCGCCGTACTGGGTGTCGTATGAAGAGATCGTGAAGTTGGCGGAAGGTACACCGGTGCCGCTGCAGGGTCGTCTGGAGAATGACTTTAAAGTAACGCCGGAGCAACTCGAGAATGCCATCACGTCCAATACCAAGGTGGTGATGTACTCTTCGCCTTGCAACCCGACCGGTTCGGTGTTCGACGAGGAGGAGCTGCTGGCGATTGCCAAAGTGCTGGAGAAACATCCGCAGGTATACATCATTGCCGACGAGATCTACGAGTACATCAACTTCGGAGGCAAGCACGCCAGCATGGCTAGCTTCGACTTCATCAAAGACCGAGTGATCACCGTGAACGGCTTCTCGAAAGGCTATGCCATGACCGGCTGGCGTGTGGGCTACATTGCGGCGCACAAAGACATTGCGACGGCCTGCGAAAAAATGCAGAGCCAGATCACCTCCGGTACCTGCTCCATCGCCCAGAAAGCGGCCCATGCGGCGTTGTTGGGTGGAAACGAATCTGCCCTGGAAATGCGCGATGCCTACCGCCGCCGCCGTGACCTGGTGCTGGAGATCATGCAGGATATACCAGGCTTCAAGACCAACGTGCCGACTGGCGCTTTCTATATTTTCCCGGATGTGAGCTACTATTTCGGTAAGAGCTGCAATGGCAACATCATCAGCAGTGCGCTCGACCTGAGTCTATACCTGCTGACAGACGCGCATGTGGCGCTGGTGAGTGGTGAGGCCTTTGGTGCACCGCAGTGTATCCGTTTCTCTTACGCCACATCCGACGATAAACTAATTGAGGCACTCCGCCGCATCAAGGAGAGTCTCGCCAAATTGCAGTAATGAATCAGCATACCAATTTAGAAGATATATTCAGCGCGTTTGACCGCCTGATCGTGCTTATCGTGGGCGATGTGATGATCGACTCCTACCTGTGGGGCAAGTCGACGCGCATTTCGCCGGAAGCCCCTGTGCCGATCGTGAACGTGGTAAAGCGCGAGAAACGACTAGGCGGAGCGGCCAACGTGGCCCTGAACGTGCAGGCCATGGGTGCGACGCCACTGCTTTGCTCCGTGATCGGCGACGACCCGGACGGAGGTGACTTTTTGCGCCTGATGGAAGAGCGAGACCTGTCTACAGAAGGTATCGTGCAGAGCCCGGAGCGGGTAACCACTATCAAGCACCGTATCATTGCCGGTGGTCAGCAACTGCTACGCGTGGACGCTGAGATTGAGCATAACCTGGCCGACTACGAAGAACGCCACCTGGAGGAGCACTACCTGAAGCTACTTGATCAGGCTGATGTGGTCGTGTTTGAAGACTATGACAAAGGCGTGTTTTCAGAGCGGAATATTGCCCGTTTCATCCAACTGGCTAACGAGCGTGGCATACCGAGTGTGGTGGACCCGAAGAAGAAAAACTTCCTGAGCTACAAAGGCTGCACACTTTTCAAACCAAACCTGAAAGAGCTCAAAGAAGGCCTGAAAGTAGACTTCCCCGACGAAAACCTGCATGCTTTTGAAGAGGCGGTTGCACAACTACAGGAACGGCTGACCACGAAGCAAGTGCTTGTAACACTTTCGGAACGGGGTGTATTTGTGGCCAACGGTGAGGAGAAAACCTATATACCTGCGCACCGCCGTTCTATTTCGGATGTGTCGGGGGCCGGCGATACGGTGATCAGTATTGCGGCGCTGTGTATGGCGCTGCGCACTTCGCTGCCATTTATGGCCGGCCTGAGCAACCTGGGCGGCGGACTGGTATGCGAACAGGTAGGGGTAGTGCCTGTCGACAGAAACCGCTTGTTCGAAGAAGCAAAAGAGAACAGGCTGTACGAAACCCATGAACACCGAACAGCTTAACAGGCTACTATACGGCAGCAAACTGCGGGCATACATGCTGATGCGCCGCACTACCTATACGCTCACCATCGTAGCGATAGGCTTGCTGCTGTATGCCCACGGTGTAGTTACCGATCCGGATACCGTTCAACTGATTTTTTACGCCATCGACGCCATACTAGGCGTCTTTGTCGTGATATACCTGCTGCGTATCCTCTATGGTTTTGAGCGGGTCAAGTTTCTGCGGCGAACATGGTTTGAGGGTGCCCTGATGGCCATCATTCTGGTCAACCATGTGGGTACTTACCTGTTCGATTTTCCTGTTATCTACAATATTTTTGAAGGTATAGGCATGCCACTCTCGGTGGAGATCTACCGTGTGCTGGTCTCGCTTTACATGCTCTTGCTACTGGTGATTGAGTTACTCGAAACAAGAGTACACCTCAAAACCCTGCAGGTGAAGCCGGCTGTGACCTTCCTGATGAGCTTTCTGACGCTCATTTCATTGGGCACAGCTATGTTCATGCTGCCTAAAATGACCAATGACCCGGACGGTATGCGCTTTGTTGACGCGCTCTTTATGGCGACGAGCGCTTCCTGTATCACCGGCCTGACGGTAGTGGATCCGGGTACTTACTTCACATTTTCGGGGCAGGTTATTCTGCTATTGCTGGTGCAGCTGGGTGGTTTGGGTGTGATGACATTTGCTACCTTCTTTGCCACGCTCATGCGCCAGGGGATTGGTATAAAACAGCACGTGGCCATGTTTGAGATCATGGAAAGTGAGTCTATCTCTTTCACAAAGGGCTTGCTCCGCAAACTGATCATCATGACGCTGTCTATCGAGGCCATCGGAGCTGTGATTGTTTTTGCAACGTGGAGTAATGAAGTTGAATTTGTAGGCCTTGGCAGTAAGATATTCTTCTCCATATTTCATGCCGTGTCTGGTTTTTGTAATGCTGGCTTTTCTTTGTTTCCGGAGGGCCTGTACAGTAATCCGCTGCAGGGCGCCTATGTGCTTCATCTAACCATCGCTGCTCTGGTTATATTAGGCGGTATAGGTTTTCCCACTATCATTGATGTACTATCGCCAAGAGCCATGCGTGCCCGTATGGATATGCCATGGCGTAACTGGAAAATGATGACACGTGTAACCGTGTATTCTTCGGCCGCCCTGCTGGCCTTCGGTACAATCACTTTTTTCCTGCTGGAGTACTTCAATACACTCTCGCACCTGAACTTTGCGGAGGCGCTTATCACGTCTTTTTTTCAATCGGCAACCACCCGTTCTTCCGGGTTTAACACCGTGGATACCTCCGCCATTTCCGTGCCGGCTTTGCTGATCATGATGATGCTGATGTTTATCGGTGCCTCGCCGGGCTCGATGGGGGGTGGTATAAAAACGACTACTTTTACAGTGATCATCCTGTCGGTTTGGACGACCATCGTGGGCAAGCGAAATATTGAAATCGGGAAACGAACCATTCCGCACTCGGTGTCTTACAAGGCTTTTGCTGTGTTTACCTTTGCGGTTGGCTTCAATATTTTGTTTCTGATCATTCTGTCTATATCTGATGCCCAGTTTGACATACTGCGACTGGCATTCGAGCAGGTGTCTGCCTTTGCCACCGTGGGACTGAGTACAGGTATAACGGCCGGTCTTTCGGATGTAGGAAAAACAGTGATCATCCTGTCAATGTACATCGGGAGAGTGGGAACGCTTACGCTGGCGCTAGCTATCAGCACACGGGCTACTTCTACCGCGTACAAGTACCCGGATACACATTTGGCGATTGGTTAAGCTTGTGTTAGCTTTGAGACTTCAACTTCACTAAATGCGCACAGAAGAGCTAAACAGGTTGCTTTATGGGAGTAAGCTCAGAGCTTACGCCCTGATGCGGCGAACCACCTACCTGCTTACCCTTATTTCGGTTGGCCTGCTAATTTATGCGCATGGCATTGCACAGAAACCAGCGACGATACAGCTGCTCTTTAATGCGATTGATGCCATCCTGTCAATATTCGTAATCATATACCTGCTGCGCATCCTCTATACCTTCGAGCGGAAGAAGTTCCTGAGGCGCACCTGGTTCGAAGGCCTGCTGATGGCAATCATCCTGATTAATGAGGTGAGCACCTACGGACTGCAGGAATCAGCGATCTATACCTTCTTCGAAAGCATCGACATACCACTTTCCGTAGAGGTATACCGGGTGGTCGTGTCGCTGTTTATGCTGCTGCTGCTGATTATTGAGCTGCTGGAGACACGTGTGCACCTCAAAACGCTTCAGTTTAAGCCCACGATCTCTTTCCTGTTCAGTTTCCTGTTCCTGATCCTGATAGGTGCAGGGCTGCTCATGATGCCCAACATGATTACCACACCGGGCAGTATGCGCTTCATCGACGCCCTCTTCATGGCAGCCAGTGCTTCCTGTGTGACAGGTCTAGCGGTAGTGGATCCGGGAACTTATTTCACTTTTTCGGGGCAGGTAGTGCTGCTTATGCTTGTGCAGTTGGGTGGTTTGGGCATTCTGACATTTGCCACCTTCTTTGCTACGCTGATGCGGCAGGGCGTAGGTATAAAACAGCACGTAGCCATGTATGAGATCATGGAAAGCGAATCGCTGTTCTCCACTAAAAACCTATTGCGCAAACTGGTCGTGATGACCTTTTCTATAGAAGCCATTGGAGCTGTGATCATCTTTCTGACGTGGGGACAGGAAGTACAGTTCGAGAGCTTAGGCAGTAAGATTTTCTTCTCGGTGTTTCATGCGGTGTCTGCTTTCTGTAATGCCGGTTTATCGCTTTTCCCGGAGGGCTTGTATACCGAGGCAGTAAGGTTTTCTTATGTGATGCACCTGACTGTGGCACTCCTGATCATTTTTGGAGGCATCGGTTTTCCGACCATTCTCGACGTGCTGTCTCCACAATCGATGCGGGCACGAATGGAAAGGCCCTGGAGAAATTGGCGCCTGCTCTCCCGTATCACTATTTTCACATCAGCTGCCCTTATTACGATGGGCACGATAGGCTTTTTTATGCTGGAGTATTACAATACCTTGGCGCAACTGAGTTTTGTGGAAGCTGTGATCGCGTCTTTTTTTCAGGCTGTAACGACCCGTACAGCGGGCTTCAACACACTCGATATTTCAGCGCTGAACGTGCCTACCTTGCTGATGTTTATTTTCCTGATGTTCATCGGAGCATCTCCGGGCTCTACCGGGGGCGGTATCAAAACAACCACTTTTGCGATTATTCTATTGTCGGTATGGGCAACTATACGTGGCAAGCGAAACGTGGAAATAGGTAACCGCACCATACCGCATTTGGTGTCTTACAAAGCCTTCTCGGTGTTTACGTTTGCTGCCATGATCAACATTCTGTTTTTGTTCATCCTAACCATCACAGATTCACAGTTCGATATTTTCAGGCTGGCCTTTGAGCAGGTATCGGCATTTGCAACGGTGGGTCTTAGCACAGGTATAACCGCCGGCCTTTCGGATGCCGGGAAGGGTGTCATTATCGTGTCGATGTTTATGGGCAGGGTAGGTACGCTAACCCTCGCCCTGGCCCTGAGCACCCGCGCCGCCACCACTGCCTACAAATATCCGGAGACCCACGTACCAGTCGGATAATCGGAGTTTGAGAGTACTCGCATTAAGTCGCTATCTGCCCGAATCCTGCATCCAGCCATTCACCAATTCATCTGCTCAGGCGAAGGGCGATGGATGAAAGTAAAGTGAAGTTACTGTCAGTTGAACCTGTCTCTGTCTCAAAGATATTATGCTGCCCTTTCAACCATCTGCCTTCTAGTCGGCAAAGTATGTTTGGGGCCGGACTATAATCTACATTGGCTGATAGACCAGTAGCTCTAAAACTGCTTTCTCCAGCAGGCGCCGATATAATCACTTCATTCTGGTCTGAGTAATGCTCGGCGCGGGCGGCTACTGCCCACATGTCATGGATCTTGTAGCGTGTAATCAACGCCGGACTGTACCAGGTGTGGTAGCGGCGACTACCTTTGTGCTGTTGCTGTATCCCAATATCAAATCCAGCGATCAGGGTGGTTCTTTTCCCTAAGCCAAACTGCCCATAAACATTGTTGAAGTAGCGCATTCTGCGGGTAGCATCCGGATCGTCGGTACCAATGAAGGTACTCCAGTTCAGAGTCAGGTTGTCGTGCGGCGCATAGTTAACCTGCGTGCCAAAGGAGGGCAGGGAGTTTCCGGGTAGTCTTCTAATGCGCTGCCAGCCGTTTACGACCAAGGCGGCCAGTGTCCAGGTAGGAGTGGGGTTAAAAGTCAGTTTGGCTCCGGAGAGGAAGTAGGGTGAGTTCTCAGCCAGAAGGGAACGACTTAAAGTGAGGTTGTCAGTTGAGATAGCGCTTTCAAAGCCAATGTGCGACCCCATGATTCCGGCATCCAGCCATATCTTTGCTTGTTTATCAAGCGCTATACCTGCGTTAGCCTCAAACACGTGGCGCATCACTTCGTCTTCGGCAGCATAATTATCGGAAGCATAAGTGCCAACTTGCAGCGCCAAAGCACCTCTATACCTGCCATGTTCCACAGTAGCCCGGAGAAGACCTAAGTTCAGATTAAACTCGTTATGGCGGTTGTGGTTATAAAGGAATGGCTGCCGGTAGCCTGCTGTAGGCTTACTGAAATCATAGGCATAAAAAATGTCGGCAAACCCTTCGAAGCGAACTTCAGGCTTGCCGACATGGTAGTATCTGTTTGAGCAGACGCAGAGAGGGCATTAATTAGCAAAATGGCTAATATGGCTGCTCTTACCACGGCTTTTCTCTAAATTCTCTAATGCTTTATAGCGCTGCTGTATTCCTTCACTGTCTGGATGAAGCATTTCACCTTCTCCGGGTCAGTATCAGGGTATACGCCGTGACCGAGGTTGGCGATGTGGCGCTGCGGCCCGAACTCCTTCAGCATTTTAATAGTCTCGTGCTGGATGGTATCGAACGAGCTGTAAAGTAGGCACGGGTCCATGTTGCCTTGCAGGGTCTTATTCGGGCCAACCTGTGCTCTGGACGTCTTGATGTCCATGTTCCAGTCAAGGCCGATGGTTTCGCAGTTCAGTTTGCTGAAATCTTCCAGGGCAAAGAAAGCGCCTTTGGCGAATACCGTTACCGGCACGTCGTTGATGGCGTTGCAAATCTCGCTGATATATGGCAGGGAGAACTCGCGGTAATGCGCCGGGGTAAGTATACCCGCCCACGAGTCGAACACCTGGATCAGGTTAGCACCCGCTTCTACCTGTGCTTTCAAGTAGGCGATGGTGGTATCCGTGATCATGCGCAGCATCTGGTGTGCCAGTTTCGGGTTGGTGTACAGTAAACCGCGTGCATGCGAGAATGTCTTGGAGCCGCTACCCTCTACCATGTAGGCTAGAATAGTCCACGGCGCACCCGCAAAACCGATAAGAGGCACACGTCCGTTCAAGGCTCTTTTAGTCACCTTGATGGCTTCCAGCACATAACCCAAGTGCTCATGCGGGTCGGCTACACGGAGTCTTGCCAGATCAGCTTCAGTACGGATTGTCTTAGGGAACCATGGTCCGCGCTTCTCTACCATTTCGTAGGTACAGCCCATCGCCTCTGGCACCACCAGGATGTCAGAGAAGATGATGGCGGCATCCACGTCCAGGATATCAACAGGCTGAATGGTTACTTCGGCGGCCAGGTCCGGTGTTTCCACCAGTTCCTTAAATCCGCTCAGGCTTTCGCGTACGGCTCTGTATTCAGGTAGGATGCGGCCAGCCTGGCGCATCAGCCACACCGGAGTACGTTCTACGGTTTCTCCTTTGGCGGCTCTTATAAGCAGGTCATTCTTCAATTGCATGGCACAAAGATACGTTAAAAATGCTGACTGTCGGAAGATGATTGTTATCATCATGCTGCAGGGCAAATGTCATATAAAGTTGGTGTACTCTGTGCGAGGTAATGGGGTTGGGGATTTTTAGCAGGTATAGCGCAAATAGTAATTTGGTTATACCTATGCAATGAACAAAGCCTTTATACCTGTCACAATAAAATTTACTCCAATCGACAGCACCAGGAAGCCCATAATACGCGACAGTGCGGACAGGCCTGCCTTGCCCATGAACTGGAGTAATTGATGGGAGAAAATCAGAATCAGGTATGCCACTACGGCCAAGGCGACAATAGCTGTTACGACCAAGCCAAGGTCTGTCATGTGAAGTGCATCGGAGTATAGGCTGATGCTCACGGCAATGGCTCCCGGGCCCGACAGCATCGGCATGGCCAGAGGGGCGAAGGAAATATCTTCTTTCCGCATGCTCTCTTTCAGCACGCCTTTCGACACCTTTTTGCCACGGTGCGCTTTGCTGGAGAGTAGCTCGAAGCCCGCTTTCATGATCATAAGTCCGCCGGCAATACGGATGTCGTGGAGTCGGATGCCGAAGAAGTTGAGCACATACTGCCCGGCCAGAAAAAACACCCCCAGTATAAGCGCCATGTAAATGCAGGCCCGCAGCGCCTGTTGGTTGCGGTTGGAGGGGGTGTCGTCCTGGGTTAGGGTCAGGAAAACGGGCATGGCCCCGAAGGGGTTTACCACACTAAATAAGGCCGAAAAAGTGGCCAGCATCATTTCCATAGCTTGGTCAGGTTGTTTTCTGATGCAAAGCTATAGCCCGGAAATTACGCCTGCGTTACCGCCGTATTGTATGATTGTTAAGTGTGAAGAACGATTTTTCTTGTGGGATAATGAATGAAGTTCAATTGAGGATGACGCCGTAGCTTCGAAAATCCTGTCAATCCTTCAATCCTGGTCTACGACAAAAACAGCGCATAAATGGCCGATACGATGAAATTCACGCCAATTGACAGCACAATAAAGCCCATGATGCGAGAGAGCGCAGATAGACCTGCCTTGCCCATGAAGCGGGTAAGTTGCGTTGAGAAGCGCAGAATGACATAAGAGATCACTGCCAGCAAAATGATGCCAACCAGAATCAGGGTCATATCCCAGAAGGAAAGCGAAGTCGTGAACAGGCCGATACTCACCGCAATGGCACCCGGACCGGAAAGCATGGGCATGGCCAGCGGTGTGAAGGAAATGTCTTCTTTGTGCTGCGCCTCTTCCACCACATCCGGCGACACTTTCTTATTACTGCCTCCCGGTGTGAGCAGTTCAAAACCGGCCCGCATGATCATCAAGCCTCCCGCAATGCGCAGATCGTGAATACGGATACCGAAGAAGTTGAGCACGTACTGCCCTGCCAGGAAAAACACGGCCAGTATACCTACCATGTACAGACAAGCTTTGAGCGCCTGTTGGTTACGCTGAGCAGGGGTGTCATTTTGAGTAAGTGTCAGGAAGACAGGCATGGCTCCGAACGGGTTCACAACGGAGAAGAGAGCAGAAAGCGTGGCAAGAATAATTTCCATGGGAGCGATAAACGTAGAACCTCCAATATAGTTTTTAATCAATATAAAACCAAAGAACAACGTTCTCCAGGTATAGAAATGCAATAGAAGGCAAGGCGATTAAAACTTAATCCTTAATTTTGGGTAGTCAACACCCTAAGCAACGATACTATGAAAGGAGAAGTAAAGCTCGGGATACTGGGCGGTGGACAGCTGGGCCGCATGCTCATTCAGGCCGGACTCGATTTTAACCTCTACACCCTGGTGCTCGACCCGGACGAGAACGCCCCCTGCAAAGACGTGTGCCACGAGTTCTACGTGGGCAGCTTCCGCGATTTCGACACGGTGTATGAGTTCGGCAAGAACTGTGACATTCTCACAATTGAGATCGAACACGTGAATGCCGATGCACTGGAGAAGCTGGAGCAGGAAGGCGTGAAAGTATACCCGGATGCACGTACTGTGCGCACTATACAAGACAAAGGCCTGCAGAAAGAGTTCTACAAGAAACATGCTATACCTACTGCTGATTTCAGAATCCTGAAAGATGCCGATGAACTACAAGCCAATACTGATTTCCTGCCTGCTTTCCAGAAACTGCGTCGCGAGGGCTACGATGGCCGCGGCGTAACCCGATTGCAGAGCGATACGGATCTGAGCAAAGGCTTTACAGAGCCATCGGTGCTGGAGAAGCTGGTGGATTTTGAGAAGGAGATTTCTGTCATCGTAGCCCGCAACGCCAACGGACAGGTAACAGCCTTCCCGGTGGTGGAGTTGAGTTTTCATCCGGAGCACAACCTGGTAGACTCGCTTTTCGCGCCGGCCAATGTGCCCTACAAGCTGCAGCGGCTGGCTATCGAAATCGCTACCCGCGTGATCGAGTCATTTGACATGGTTGGTATACTGGCTGTGGAAATGTTCCTGACGAAGGACGGCCAGATTTTGGTAAACGAGGTAGCGCCTCGTCCGCACAACAGCGGGCACCATACCATCAAAGCCAACTATACCTCCCAATACGAACAGCACCTGCGTGCCATCCTCAATCTGCCGCTCGGCAGTACCGATATACAGAGTGCCGCTGTGATGCTGAACTTGTTGGGTGAACCCGGCTATGACGGCGAGGCCAAATACGAAGGGCTGCAGGAAGCGCTGGCTGTACCGGGCGTTTACATTCACTTGTATGGCAAGAAATACACCCGTCCTGCCCGCAAGATGGGACACA
>NZ_AKIS01000222.1:0-1891 GCF_000277005.1 Pontibacter sp. BAB1700
ATATTATAAAAATATACATAATTATTGTAACTTTTTTCAACTTTTAAGATATACATTCTTAAACCGAAGAACTGAAGGAAGCTCATGCTTTTCCTCAAAGTTCAACTGCACCTCTACTAAACGCCGAGAAGGAATAAGCTATAGGCATCCCCTCCTTATGCTTACAGTTGCTATAAAATCGAGAGTTATAAAAGAGAAAAATATATTACAGCAAATTTACAATAAGGAAGCATGCAAAAATTTCTATTACTCCTAGCATTGAAACTGATACTTTGCCTTCAGGTAACGGCACAGTTCAATTCTGTCATCAAGACAAATGTTCTACCTATAACTTCTAATACCCAGGATAAAACACAGTCCAAGGTATTCTCATATGATGGTAAATTCTGGGCAGTACTCCCCAACTCAAGTGGTACGCATTTATGGCGAATTGATGGTAATTCCTGGACTCATATCTTAAGACTTTCTACTAAGACTGGTTCCAGAGCTGACTGTAAGGTTGTTGGTAATTTAGTACACGTTTTCATGTTCCAGGGCTCTAACTCTCAATTAGTATCGCTTGAATATGTACCAGGTTCATCCACTTACAAACTGTGGTCTGAAAGGCCATCCATCGTTGGAATTAGCCTAGATTCGGGGGTAGAGACAGCAATGATCGATGTAGATGGCACTGGTCGTATGTGGCTTGCATCAGATGGCTCAAGCACTATAAATGTACGTTGGAGCGATGCTCCTTACACACAATGGAATCCCCCTGTGATATTGGCTTCTGGAGTTTCCTCAAATGACAAATGCGCAGTGATAGCGATGCCTGGACAAGTGGGAGTTTTCTGGTCCAACCAGAACACGGGGTTATTTGGGTTTAGGACACACCTGGATGGAGCGCCCCCTACCTCATGGTCTATTGATGAGAAACCGGCATCACAGTCAGCGCTTAATGTAGGTAACGGTATGGCAGATGACCATTTTAACCTTGCTGTAGCTAACAACGGTACATTATACTCCGTCATTAAGACTAGCTACAACAAATCAGGTTATCCTCTAATTGGTCTCTTAGTAAGGAGATCTAACGGCTCTTGGGATAATCTCTATGAAGTGTCTCAAACAGGAACTACTCCAACAGTAATCTTGAATGAAGCACAGGAAAAATCAAAGTATTATACACTTCACAAACTTATGGCAGGGACATTGTTTATAGGGAGTCTTCAACTTCTAACATCTCCTTTAGCAATCAACATACCCTCATAAGCGGAACATCATACCGAGATCAAACCAGTACTAAACAGAATTATACCAATAGTATTTTTGTAGTGGCGTCGAGTACAGTAGATGGTGTAGCAATAGGAGTAATTGCATCTGATGACGAGAGTACAGATCCAACTAGCCCTCCTCAAGTCCCGGTGCTATCATCACCAGCCAACAATGCAAATAATGTGTCAACCTCCCCAACCCTGCAGTGGCAAGCTGCCGAGGGTGCCGATTCCTACCAGGTGCAGGTAGCCACTACTTCTGACTTCTCCACAACCCTGATTAATCAAAGCAATGTGCAGGCCCCCTCTTTGGAAGCCGGCAACCTGTCCAGCAGCACTTCCTACTACTGGCGCGTGAGGGCTGCGAATCAGGCCGGTAACAGTGCCTGGTCGGCGACTTGGAGCTTCGTGACAGAAAGTGCGCCAATAAGCTTGCCTAGTACTCCAGTGCTATCATCACCAGCCAACAATGCAAATAATGTGTCAACCTCCCCAACCCTGCAGTGGCAAGTTGCCGAGGGTGCCGATTCCTACCAGGTGCAGGTAGCCACTACTTCTGACTTCTCCACAACCCTGATTAATCAAAGCAATGTGCAGGCCCCCTCTTTGGAAGCCGGCAACCTGTCCAGCAGCACTTCCTA
>NZ_AKIS01000223.1:0-9580 GCF_000277005.1 Pontibacter sp. BAB1700
ATAAAAAGCGTGAGTAAAAAAATAAGCAGAAAAGATGAGATCGCGATCAGATACTCCCTGACAAACGCTACGAGATTGGAAAGTTTCATAGATAAATGAACAGGCTATTCAAAAAAACACCGGCCTTGCGCAAAACAACGGCCGGCAGAAGCACTTAGTTCAATGTTTAGGTCATCAAAAATAACTAAAATATTGCATCTTCTGCAACATTTTAGGGGCTTATTATCCGACCGCTGCTTAAGTCATGCCATGTCATTCCTTTACGACCAAACTATCACTTATTAAGTGGATACTGCTGTTTTTCTGCCGTAAATTGGGTATTGCGTGTTAATTTTACGCCAAACACCTTTTTACCATGATAGATATTCTGAAAAGCCTGCTGTTGAGTTTCATAGCTGTAGCCATATTGCTACCTGTGCTCCGTTATGCGCTACGTCGGCTGTCACCGGCAGGGCAGCAGGCTAAATTAAGTGCTGACGAGTCCCGCTACCTGCAAAAGAAGGAGTGGCAGTTAACTTTGGCCTACTTTGTATTCGCTTCGGTGCTGTCCGTTTTCTTCTCAGGGGCACTGGCCATGCTCTCCAGCATTCTGCACCTGTCTTCTGAGCAGATGTTCGTGATGACACCTAACTTCAAAGCCTTCTTTGCGCCAGGCCTGCTGTTAGGCCTCACCGTAGCGCTGCTACCGCTCCGACTCTCACAAAGCACGCTGCTCAACCAGGACTATGACCTCTACAAGCAGTACCTGCGCCAGCAGGAGGGACTTCGTTCCATCCGCCTCTACAGCATCCTGTTTGGTGTCATGCTGGGTTTCTC
The DNA here is from genome assembly GCF_000277005.1 of Pontibacter sp. BAB1700. Lineage (NCBI taxonomy): Bacteria > Pseudomonadati > Bacteroidota > Cytophagia > Cytophagales > Hymenobacteraceae > Pontibacter > Pontibacter sp. BAB1700. The sequence goes on from NZ_AKIS01000223.1 coordinate 817, forward strand.
GCTGGTTGTGCTTTGGTTTGCCATGCGCTGGCATGTGAATGTGGACGAAAACCAGGTGCAGGTGACCAACCTGCTCAATCAGGAACGCACTTACCCGCACGCCGCCATTGAAAGCATTCACTACATGGGCACGGAGGGAGAATACCTGATCACGTTTGAAGACCAGACGGTGCTCAACACAGCTTACCTAAAGCCTGTTTCGCTGGATATGATCGCCCTGATGGCTGACCGCTCCGGCAAGCGTGTGATACGGTAGACTCGCAGGTATGCGCTATACCTTGATTATACCTGCAAAGCGGCCTTAAAAGAATATTTTTCGTAGTTTTGCCACAGTTAAACTGATCCTTTAAACCTAAGTATAAACGATATGCAAGTTCGCGTAGAGAAAGACACGATGGGCCCGATTGAGGTGCCTGCCGACAAATACTGGGCGCGCAGACACAGCGCTCAAAAGAAAACTTCACCATCGGTGGTCAGCAGATGCCGAAAGAGGTGATTGAAGCCTTTGCTATCCTGAAAAAGTCGGCGGCGCAGGCCAATGCTGAACTGGGTGTACTGGCGCAGGACAAAGCAGACATTATCTCGCAGGTATGCGACGAAATCCTGGAAGGCAAGCTGGACGACCAGTTCCCACTGGTGGTATGGCAGACAGGCTCGGGCACACAGTCAAACATGAACGTGAACGAAGTGGTGGCTAACCGTGCGCACGTGGTGCTGGGTGGCAGCCTGATGGACGAGAAAAAGAAGATTCACCCGAACGATGACGTGAACAAGTCGCAGTCATCAAATGACACCTTCCCGACAGCCATGCACATCGCCGCTTATAAGAAAGTGGTGGAGCACACGCTGCCAATGGTGAAGAAACTGCACGACACGCTGAAGGCGAAGTCAGAAGAGTTTATGGATGTGGTGAAGATCGGCCGTACACACCTGATGGACGCTACGCCACTGACACTGGGCCAGGAACTGTCTGGCTACGTGAAGCAGCTGGAGTATGGCATGAAGGCGCTGGAGAACACGCTGGATCACCTGAAGGACCTGGCACTGGGCGGCTCTGCCGTAGGTACAGGCCTGAACACACCGGCTGGTTACGCTGAGCTGGTTGCTGAAAAAATATCTCAGTACGCCGGCCACGATTTCCGCACGGCTCCAAACAAGTTTGAGGCCCTTGCTGCGCACGACGCCATGGTGGAAACCTCAGGTGCCTTGAAGCAATTAGCCGTATCGCTGATGAAGATCGCCAACGACATCCGTTTGCTGGCTTCTGGTCCGCGCTCAGGTATAGCTGAGATTCTTATACCTGAAAACGAGCCAGGCTCTTCTATCATGCCAGGTAAAGTAAACCCGACGCAGGCAGAAGCCATGACGATGGTTTGCGCCCAAGTGATCGGTAACGACGTGGCAATCTCTGTGGGTGGTATGAACGGCCACTTCGAACTGAACGTGTTCAAGCCGGTGATGATCTACAACCTGCTAATGAGCGCTCAACTGATCGGTGACGCCTGCGACTCATTTGACAAGCACTGCGCCGTAGGTATAGAGCCAAACAGAGAGCGCATCAAGCATAATCTGGAGAACTCCCTGATGCTGGTGACTGCCCTGAACCCGCACATCGGTTATGACAAAGCCGCAGCCATTGCGAAGAAAGCGCACAAAGAGGGTACCACGCTTCGTCAGGCAGCCATCGAACTCGGCCATCTTACAAACGAGCAGTTCGACGAGTGGGTGAAGCCAGAGGATATGATTGGCAGCTTGAAAAAATAAGCTTCCCCTAACACGCAACATACGCACTAGCAAAAGGCAGCCTCTACAGGGCTGCCTTTTTTATTTGCGATCGATTTCTGTACAAACTTCTAGTCTTTGTTGAATTTAAAGAATCCTTTCAGAAATCAAATTTTAGGACAATTTTTCAGTAGCCCGTCATAAAAAATTCAAATTTTAGCACAATTCCACAAACCGTTCTGAAAGAAGTCACGTATCCCAATTCAGAAGCTTCAAATCAGTGGATTATCCCCTCGTATTATAAAACAGAGACATTCCGGTCAGTCGGACCGTATTGCAAAAGGTTCGCCTTCACTTAATATTAATTAAATCAATTAACGATATATAATACAATTTATATGTATATACCTGTGACTGGTTCACAGGCTGCATTCTGTTTATTTTTCACCCTAGTTTATTTCCTATGAAAGCATTCAGTACAAAAACCCTCGCCATGGCTTTTGCCAGTCTTTTCCTTTTTTCTTGTGAGCGTGACAATGAGCATGACGTTGCGGAGCCCATGGCCGTTAACCAGGACGATAACCTGATTGGCTATGACCCGACAACCTGCAACCTGGTACAGTCTTTTGGTGAAGGCACGCTGCCACGCACTGCTGATGTAATAGAGGAGGACGGCGCGTGATGATTGTAAAGGCACAGAAAAGAGGGAACAACGGCAAGTATTTGCAGGAGACGCAGGCCCTTTTGCTTGACGCACACGATCCCGCCACTGACCTTGTTAACAGAATGGATGCCAACATGCTGGCCATGTCAGGTCTGCTGACGGTAGGGGATGGTTCCGGCAAGCAGGCTAACCGCAAAGGCGGTCGGCTGATATTGGATTTCTCTCCTGTGAGCACTGTTACCATGAAGACCATGGTTTTCACAGATATTGCCGCCGAAGACAAGGGTTCTAAAGTAGAGCTTTACAGCCGTAACGGACAGCTCATCGAAAGTAAGGAGATTCCGACAGGAGAGAAAAACTCAACGGTGATCGTGTCTTTCAATAATATACCTGGTGTGGCTAAGGCCATCGTTACCTTCGGGGATGAGCGTAGTACAGTAGGTTCTGGTGCTGTGGCTCGTCTGCAGCTGTGCGTTGAAGGGCAGGGACGCTACGATGATGCCCGCTACCAGGATGTGCACACCCTGTGGCTGGAGTACACCGGTCAGCAGCCTGCCAACGTCACTGTAAAGTCGAAGCAAGATGGCCAGAGAGGCAGAGGCAACGTAATTTTTGAGGCCAAAGGCATGAAGCCCGGCACCATGTTCAAGATCGCAGCCACAGAGGCCACCGCTTTAGGCGAGGCACTCCAGATCGAAACGCAGCGTCGCGAAAAGCAGCTTATACCTGTAAACGCAGACCCTACTGCTTCACTAAAGAAACAGTATGGCAACTTCAGAGTAGTAGAGGCCCGCTGCACGGATTACCCACTTAAATTAGAAGAGTAAGGTTGGAATGTAATTAACTGGAAAGCAGCTCTGCAAAGGGCTGCTTTTTTTTATGCATGCAACCTAAAGCAAATATACCTGAGTAGTGCACAAAACATTAAAGTTTAAATTGCAGGCAAAGTACAGTTATCAATGGTATGGACAACGTCAGACAAACAGATGCATCACACCGTCTCTTCCATGAAGCCTGGGAGCTGTACGAACAGTCTTTTCCGCTGGAAGAGCGGCGACCTTTGGACTGGCAGCTCGACATCATGTCCCATGCCAACTACCATTTTGAGCTTATATTGCAGGAGGATGCACTGGTAGGTATACTGCTGTGGTGGAGCTTTGAGGAAGTAAGTTACATCGAGCACTTTGCCACGGTTCCGGCTTTGCGCGGTAGGGGCTATGGAAAACTTATACTGGAGGCCTTCACAGGCCGCAGTACAAGGCCTGTGCTTTTAGAAGTGGAGCCACCGCACGAAGAAATTCAGCGGCGCCGTATCCGGTTTTATGAGCAGAGCGGTTTTATACTGAATGATCACTATTACCAACAGCCTCCTTACCACCCGGGGCAACAGCCGCTTACATTGCTGCTCATGACTTACCCCGCTGCCATTTCAGCCGAAACTGTGGCGCACTTTGTAGCCAATCGACACCCGCTCATATACCGGCTGTCGCAGTAGTTTCGCCCACCTGGCTGCTTTTGGTCATAATACCTGCTTAGAGATCCCTCAACTTGCTTTCCACAGCATCACAACCATCTGCCATTACCATAAGTATGATTACTTATGCTTTACACCTATACCTCTAAAACCTAAGCAATGGACAAACTAAAAAACAAAGTTGCCTTGATCACCGGCTCCGACTCGGGCATTGGAAAGGCGACCGCAATCGAATACGCCAAAGAAGGAGCTGACGTAGTGGTTACTTACCACACCGATAAAGAAGGCGCTGAAGAGACGCTGAATGAAGTAAAGAAGCACGGCCGCAAGGGCCTGGTGCTGCAGGTGGATATCAGTGACGAGCAGGCTGTGGAAAAGCTCTTTGAGCAGTCCCTCAATGAGTTCGGCTCCATCGATATACTTGTGAATAACGCTGCGGTAAACGGCTCTGGCATCAACGTAGCCGACATGGACACCGAAGTTTTCGACAGAACGATCAAAACCAATCTGTACGGCACCTTCTTCTGCTCACGTGCTTTTATCAGGCACCGCAAACAGAAGGGCGGCAAAGGCAAGATCATCAATGTGTCGTCGGTGCACGAAGAGATCGTGTCGGCAGGCACGGCAGACTACTGTGCCTCTAAGGCCGGTGTGCGCAATCTTACCCGCACCCTGGCGCTGGAACTGGCAGAAGACGGAATCAACGTGAACAACATCTGCCCCGGCATGATCCTGACCCCTATGAACCAGGAGGCGGTTGATGACAAAGAGGCCCGCCAGGAAAGTGAACAGAACATCCCGATGAAGCGGGCCGGCAAACCTGAAGAGATTGCTAAGGTAGCGCTGTTTCTGGCTTCTTCTGATTCAGATTATGTCACCGGATCGAGCTACTTTATGGATGGTGGTCTGTCGCAGCATGTGGGGCAAGGGGCTTAACAATTACCCGTCAGTACAGTATACCTGCGCCATCCTGTCAGGACAAGCCCTTGCGGTGCGTTATTTGTATACCTGCGTATACACAACCTAATTACTAATAAGCTTATGAAAATTGCGAAAGACCCATCGGAGTATAACCAACTGACACCGGACGAAGAGCGCATCATTGTGCGCAAGGGCACCGAATACCCGGGAACCGGGGAGTACAATCTCTTCAAGGGGGAGGGCGTATACCTGTGCCGCCGCTGCAATGCGCCGCTCTATACCTCTGAGTACAAGTTTGAGTCGAACTGCGGCTGGCCAAGCTTTGATGATGAAATAACGGGTGCTGTGAAGCGCATACCTGACCCGGACGGGTACCGAACCGAGATTGTTTGCGCCAACTGTGGCGGTCATCTGGGGCACGTGTTCGAAGGGGAATACCTTACCCCGAAAAATGTCCGACACTGCGTCAATTCCCTCTCTATGAAATTTGTACCGGTCGAAGACCTGGAGAAGTAAACCGAAGGTATAGCCCTAAGCAAATGTTCAGGCACAGGCAGCAGGTATCGGCAGCGGACCGGGCGCATGAAACCGGCTCCTACGTCTGTACCTGCTGTGGCCATACACTGTTTGAGGCCAGCAAGAAATTTGAGGTCGGTTCCGGCTTCCCAAGCTTCTGGGCACAGATTGGTGACCATGTTATCCACAAGAAGCTTCGTACGTATGACCGAGAGCGCACGCAACTGCTGTGTAGCAAATGTGGCCAGCACCTGGGCCACTTATTCGAAGACGCACGCACTCCCACACAGCTTCGTTACTGTATTAATCAGGCAGCCATCCGTTTTGCAGAATAGCAAGGCGGGGCAGGCTCTTAACTTTATACCTTTATCTTCAGTATATTATAGAAAAAACTGAATATTCTCACCCTGATATATTCCCTTATGAGCCGACCCTCGTTTATCAGAAGCCGCTACAACAGTTTCCGGTTTGCCTTTAAGGGCATGACAGCCGTATTCCGCTCCGAGCCGAACATGCACCTGCATGTGCTGGCTAGCATCATCGTGCTGGTCATGGCTTATCGCTTTGAAGTCACGCGGGTAGAGTGGTGCCTGTTGATACTTTGCATAGGCCTGGTTTGGATGGCCGAGATCTTCAACACCTCCATCGAAACGCTTACCGACCTGGTATCACCGGAGGAAAATATATGGGCAGGTAAAACCAAGGACCTGGCTGCCGGCGGTGTGCTGATGGCTGCTATCACCTCCGTGGCTGTTGGGCTGTTTATCTTCATACCTTATTGGGTTGACTACGTAAACACTGAATTGTAATTGGCGCAAGTAAAGGGATAGCCTAGAAAACCAGACCTGCTCTCAATGCTAGGTCTTAGTTTGATACTAGCTTGCAGATCGTTTTGCTATACCTGATAGGACACTCTTTATACTGACAGCATTAGGTATAACGCCGTAGCATGACCAGTGTTTAACCATAAATCCCTACCTTTGCGCACCGTTTGAAAAAAGTGAACGCTATGCCTTTATTAAAACCCGTCAAGTGGGCGCTTGCCTTCTCTGTTATGATCGCTTCGGCAAGTTGCCGAACGACAGAGGAGCGTGCTGTAGTTACCACTGAAGTGGAGCAGGAGCGTGATACCCCAACTGGCTGGCTGAGCGAGCTTATCAGGGAACTGGAGCAGGAAGACGTAGCCAATCCGCCGGCTAAGGTATACCGCTATACCTACAACGAGCAGGAGGTCTACTACCTGACCAGTCGTTGTTGCGACGTTCCTGCCAGGGTATACGATACTGATGGCAACCTGCTGTGTGAGCCTGAGGGCGGCATTACGGGTGAGGGCGATGGCCGCTGCCCGGACTTTTTAGACACACGCACAAACGAGACCTTAATTTGGGAAGATAAAAGAGAATATAATTAAAGATGACTGGAAACGACGTATTAAAGAACCTTTCGGAATATAACATCTGGGCAAACCAGACGATGCTAGATGTATTCGATTCGCTGCCAGAGTTGCCGTCTAACTCGGGCCGCCTATTCAGCCACGCCCTTAACGCACAGGCCATTTGGATCGCCCGAATCACCGGCACCGAGAGCCCCGTGAAGGTATGGCAGGAGCATACGCTGGAGGAACTGCATAAGCTGCACCAGTATGCCTCTTATAAAATAGCCGAATTGGTAGCCAACTCCGATGAGGAGGAGTTCAACCGCCTGATCGACTACACCAACAGCCAGGGCCACAAGTATAGCACCCGCGTGCTCGACATCCTGACCCACGCCTTCAACCACGCCACTTATCACCGGGCCCAGGTAGCCACTGACCTGCGCAAGTGCGGCCACAACCCGCCTAACACTGACTACGTGACGTATGTGCGTGAGCTCATGGGTCAGGTATACTGATTGGTTAACAGAAATTTTACGGCAGAAGAAATTATACTGCCCATAAAAAAGGAGCCCTTCGTAGCGAAGGGCTCCTTTTTTATATGGTGTTGATTTTATTGGCTATTGCCAAATAGATTATTGTTCAGGATTACTCGGCCATCAAATCAATCGTGCCAATGCTTTTAACCTGGTCCTGTGCTACAGTCACGTTTTCGACTGTTTTGTTGTGCTCGTCATTCTCGGTATAGAACTTAACGGTATAAGTGCCTGCTCTTACACCTTTAATCAGGAAGTCACCGTTTTCATTTGCAAATCCACCGATGGTGTCATTCGCAGCGGAGATCACATAGATACCTGGCTTTAGCTCGGCAGGCGTTACTCTGCCTTGTATAGCGCCTGCTATAGCTTGCGTCACAGTACGGATAACTGGCTTTAGGTTATACTGTCCGTTACCTCTGGCCACAACCGACTTGGCTGCGTCGAAGTCCAGCAGCACCACGTAGGTCACATCTTCTCTTAGGTCGGCGTTCAGTTGTAACTTCAGTCCTGAAGTCTGTCCGCTCGGCGTCTTCAAATCGACTACAGTGCCATTCTTCAGTTTCACGGAGTTATTATCGCCAAGCACCAGTCTAATTTGGGAGATAGTGCCAGCTGGTAGGTTAGCAGAAGCCAGCAGCGTGTCACGTCCGTTGGCGAAGTCAAGTAGGTTGTAAACGCCTGGGTTGATCTCGTCTAGTGTGAGCCAGCCGCTTTCGCTGTCAGTATTCTCCTTGTGGATCTGCACAGAGCGAATATCCACGTTCACCTCTTCATAGTCGCCCGGGGCATCCGTCATGCGCACTTCCATACGGGCTGTGCCATTACTGTCAGTTTCGCTGTCACAGGAGCTAAACCATACCAGGCCACTCATTAAAAAAGGAATCAAGAATTTAGTTCTCATAGAAATTGGATTAAGTTTAAACCACTACGGTGCTAAATAGCAACCATTATACGAATAAACGGGATAAAGTTGCACAAAAGTATATAGCTATAAAAAAATATAGGCCGCTAAGCTAAGCATAGCGGCCTACACTGTATTTCAAGGCACTATTGCTGAACTTTAGTAGTATCAGGCTTAGCTGGCTGTGTAGCTGGTTTGGTTCTCGGCTTCAGAAAATCAGTGATCTTGTCTGTTGCCTGCTTTTTGATTTGCTGTTCAGCTTCCTGTCGTTTCTTCTCCAGTTCCTGACGGGCTTTGTCCTCGGCTTCCGTCTTTCTTCTTTCAAGTTCGTTGCGTACGCTGTCCTGCACCTGTTGCTTCTTCTGCTCCAGCTGCGTTTTAGCGTCATCTACCTTGCTCTTCACAACGCTTTCTACCAAATCCTTGGCCTGCCCCTTGGCACTGCCACCCGCCAAAGCCACACGTGCTCAGAGAGTGTACCTCCAATGTTCAGGTTTAGTGTAATTCGATCAGAAGTCTTTAGTGCTTCATTGCCAATCAGACTTCCCAGTCGAGTGTTTAGCTCACGGCCTATTTTTCCGGCTGGAACATTGAGTGCGGTGACATAATCAATGTTGCCGTTCACATTGTTGGAGCCACCCACGGTCATATCCAC